>NZ_JASCPT010000013.1:0-78823 GCF_029959775.1 Pseudomonas sp. PS01270
TTCGTTCCCACGCTCTGCGTGGTAATGCTTCAATGGACGCTCCGCGTCCGCTGTTGTGGGACGCGGAGCGTCCCGGGCTGCATTCCCACGCAGAGCGTGGGAACGATCAAGGAATTCAATCCACCTCAAAAACAAGAAGGCCCTGATCTCTCGATCAGGGCCTTTTTCATTCCAACCATCAACTCAAGTCACAGACCATTCTTGGCCTTGAACTCGCGACGACGGCGGTGCAGCACCGGCTCGGTGTAGCCGTTCGGTTGCTTGGTGCCTTCGATCACCAGTTCGACCGCCGCCTGGAAGGCGATGTTGCTGTCGAAGTCCGGTGCCAGCGGGCGATACAGCGGGTCGTTGGCGTTCTGGCGGTCAACCACCGGCGCCATGCGCTTGAGGCTTTCCATCACTTGCTCTTGGCTGACGATACCGTGGCGCAGCCAGTTGGCGATGTGCTGGCTGGAGATGCGCAGCGTCGCGCGGTCTTCCATCAAACCGACATCGTTGATGTCTGGCACTTTCGAGCAGCCGACACCCTGGTCGATCCAGCGCACCACGTAACCGAGAATGCCCTGGGCGTTGTTGTCCAGTTCGTTCTTGATCTGCTCTGGTGTCCAGCTTGGGTTCACTGCCAATGGAATGGTCAGGATGTCGTCCACCGAGGCGCGCGCACGTTTGGCCAGTTCAGCCTGACGCGCAAACACGTCAACCTTGTGGTAGTGCAGCGCGTGCAACGCAGCGGCGGTCGGCGATGGCACCCAGGCAGTGTTGGCGCCGGCGAGGGGGTGAGCGATTTTCTGCTCGAGCATCGCGGCCATCAGATCCGGCATGGCCCACATGCCTTTGCCGATTTGCGCACGACCTTGCAGGCCGGTGCTCAGACCGATATCGACGTTCCAGTTTTCGTAGGCGCCGATCCACTTCTCGGCCTTCATGTCAGCCTTGCGCACCACTGGGCCGGCTTCCATGGAGGTGTGGATTTCGTCGCCGGTGCGGTCGAGGAAACCGGTGTTGATGAACACCACGCGCTCGCTGGCCGCCTTGATGCAGGCCTTGAGGTTGACCGTGGTGCGGCGCTCCTCGTCCATGATCCCGACTTTCAGGGTGTTGCGCGGCAGGCGCAGGACGTCTTCGATGCGCCCGAACAGCTCGTTGGTGAATGCCGCTTCTTCCGGGCCGTGCATTTTCGGTTTGACGATGTACACCGAACCGGTGCGGGTGTTGCGCCGCGAGGTGTTGCCGTTGAGGTTGTGCATTGCTGCCAGGCAAGTCACCAGACCGTCGAGGATGCCTTCCGGCACTTCGTTGCCTTGGCTGTCGAGGATCGCATCGATGGTCATCAGATGGCCGACGTTGCGCACGAACAACAGCGAACGACCGTGCAGGGTCACTTCTCCGCCATTGGGCGCGGTGTAGGTGCGATCCGGGTTCATGGTGCGGGTGAAGGTCTGGCCGCCCTTGGCGACCTCTTCCGACAGGTCGCCCTTCATCAGGCCGAGCCAGTTGCGGTAGATCACCACTTTGTCGTCGGCATCGACGGCGGCCACGGAATCTTCGCAGTCCATGATCGTGGTCAGCGCCGCTTCCATGAGGATGTCTTTGACCCCGGCGGCATCGGTCTGGCCGACCGGAGTGCTGGCATCGATCTGGATTTCGAAGTGCAGGCCGTTGTGCTTGAGCAGCACCGCGATCGGCGCGTTGGCGTCGCCCTGGAAGCCGATCAACTGAGCATCATCGCGCAGGCCGCTGTTGCTGCCGCCCTTGAGCGTCACGACCAGTTTGCCGTCAGCGATTTTGTAGCCGGTCGAATCGACGTGGGAGCCGGCGGCCAGTGGTGCGGCTTCGTCGAGGAAAGCACGGGCGAAAGCGATGACTTTGTCGCCACGCACCTTGTTGTAGCCTTTGCCTTTTTCCGCGCCACCGTCTTCGCTGATCGCGTCGGTGCCGTAGAGGGCGTCGTACAGCGAGCCCCAGCGGGCGTTCGAGGCGTTGAGCGCAAAGCGCGCATTCATTACTGGCACGACCAGTTGCGGGCCGGCGGTGCGGGCGATTTCATCGTCGACGTTTTGCGTCGTCGCCTGGAAATCAGCCGCTTCTGGCAGCAGATAACCGATCTCTTGCAGGAAAGCTTTGTAGGCCACGGCATCGTGCGCCTGGCCGGCATGCTGCTGATGCCAGGCATCGATGCGCGCCTGGAATTCATCGCGTTTGGCGAGTAGGGCTTTGTTCTTCGGCGCCAGGTCATGAATGACCTTGTCGGCACCTTCCCAGAATTGTTCGGCGGTGAGGCCGGTACCGGGAATGGCTTCGTTGTTCACGAAGTCGAACAGGACTTTGGCGACCTGCAGGCCACCGACTTGAACGTGTTCAGTCATTGCTTGCCTCACTCTGCTCAGCTATTTCGCTTTTCAGCTTGTCAATTTAACAATGAAGCTTCTGGCCATTTAAACCACAAACCTGCCGACCAGTACATGCCATTGCTGGCGGCTGGGCTAGGACCAATCAACGGCTTGGAGGCCTTGCTGACGGGGCTTTCAGGGTTGCGAAGGGCCTTGGGCAGACATCGATCCAGCGTTATGTAGTGCGCGCTGCGGCATACTACATGATGAGTTGCGCTTGTGAAAATCAGACTAATTACGTCGTTCTGCGACCTCATGACGCATTGCGGTCACGTCGCGGAACGGGATGTTCTCAAAAAAGCATTGGATTGTTCCAGCTAAATATCGAAAGTTGTACACATAATTACTGTGGGCCTGCTAAGGAGCAATTTGGGGGTAACGATTTGTGGCGAGGGGATTTATCCCCGTTGGGTGGCGAAGCCGCCCCCTGCGGTCCGGCTGGCAGACCCAATTGGCAGGACTCACGACTGCTGCGCAGCCGGACGGGGATAAATCCCCTCGCCACAGGTCATCATCTGCCAGCACTGGGTCAGGCTGAATCAATCCGCTTGCCTATACTTGCCCTTCGATAACAAAAGTCATGACAAGAGGGCTGCGCCATGGACCATCTCGTACTCACCGTTTTCGCCCCGGACAAGCCCGGGCAGGTCGAGCGCATCGCCCAATGCATCGCCGAGCACGGCGGCAACTGGCTGGAAAGCCGCATGTCACGCATGGCCGGGCAGTTCGCCGGGATTCTGCGCGTGGGTGTGCCGGCGGAGGCTTACGACGAACTGGTCGATGCCCTGCAAGCGCTGTCGGCCCATGGCATTCGGGTACTGATTGCCGAAAGCGGAGTGGAGCAGTCCTGCATGTGGAAACCGATCGCTATGGAACTGGTCGGCAACGACCGACCGGGTATCGTCCGCGATATCACTCGGCTGTTGAGCGAGCAGGGTGTGAACCTGGAGCGGCTGGTAACCGAGGTGCGCCCGGCGCCGATGAGCAGCGAGCCGCTGTTTCACGCTGAGGCGATTCTGGCGGTGCCACTCACCTTGTCGCTCGACGTTCTGCAGGCGCGCCTGGAAACCCTGGCCGATGATCTGATGGTCGAATTGGTGTTACGCACAGAGGTTTAAGCGCAGACAGGGTTATTCAGGTTTAACGTGCACCTGCCTGTGGATAACCTGTAGAGACAGACCGCCACGCCACGCCGGCCGGGGCTTTGCGCCCTTTGATCAAAAAACCGCCAACATTCAGTGACTTGCGCACAAACGGCGGGGATCACGCTGTGGATAAGCTTGGGAAGGAACGATGCAGGCCACGAGGGCCGTGGCCTGCGGAGCTTTGTGCGTTTTTTGATCAGGCGCGCCGGCGCAAACTTATCCACGCATCAACGCTGTAGACCGCCAGACCGGCCCAGATAAACATGAACGCGACCAGCGTGCTCGAAGATAAGTGCTCGCCAAACAGCAGCACGGCTTGCAGCAACACCAGCGTCGGCGCGATGTATTGCAGGAAGCCGATGGTGGTGTAGGGCAGGTGGCGGGTGGCGGCGTTGAAACACACCAATGGCACCAGCGTCACCGGGCCGGCAGCCACCAGCCACCAGGCTTCGGAGGTGGTCCAGAAGGCCGGCTGCACACTCGTGGCAGTCTGGTTGAACAGCAACCATGCGATCGCAATCGGCACCAGCATCCAGGTTTCTACTACCAGCCCCGGCAGCGCTTTGACCGGCGCCTGCTTGCGGATCAGGCCGTAGAAACCAAAGGTCAGCGCCAGCGCCAGCGACACCCACGGCAGACTGCCGACCTGCCACACCTGCTGCGCCACGCCGATGGCAGCGAGACCGACCGCCACCCACTGCATGCGCCGCAGCCGTTCGCCAAGGATCACCATGCCCAACAGCACGTTGACCAGCGGATTGATGTAGTAACCCAGACTCGCCTCGAGCATGCGGCCGTTGTTCACCGACCACACGTAGGTCAGCCAGTTGGCCGCGATCAGCGTGCCGCTCAGAGCCAGAATCGCCAGGCGCTTGGGATTGTCGAGCAACTCGCGCAGCCAGCCCGGGTGTTTCCACACCATCAGCAGCAACGCACCGAACAGCGCCGACCACAGCACCCGATGGATGATGATCTCGACGGCCGGGACTTCGGCGATGGCTTTGAAATAGATCGGGAACAGGCCCCAGATGATGTAGGCGCTCAGGCCCAGAATGTACCCGCGACGCGGGTTGGCGGCTTGCATGCAGAATCCTTGCTCAGGCAGCTGACAAAGGAGGGATTGTAAGGAGGTTGTATAGATGTGTCGTGTCAGAAAGCAAAAAGATCGCAGCCTTCGGCAGCTCCTACAGGGGAATGCGATCCATGTAGGAGCTGCCGAAGGCTGCGATCTTTTGATCTTTAATTCAGAACAACTTCAAAGGTTCTTCGTTAAGCGCGGACAGTTGCTCACGCAACGCCAGCACCTGGTCGCCCCAATACCGCTCCGTGCCAAACCACGGAAAGCTGTGCGGGAACGCCGGGTCGTCCCAGCGCCGTGCCAGCCAGGCGCTGTAGTGCATCAGGCGCAAGGCGCGCAACGGTTCGATCAGCGCCAGCTCGCGCGGGTCGAAATCATGGAATTCGTTGTAGCCGTCCATCAATTCCGACAACTGCCCGAGACATTCCTGGCGATCGCCGGCAAGCATCATCCAGATGTCCTGCACCGCCGGGCCCATGCGGCAGTCGTCGAGGTCGACGATGTGGAACATTTCGTCGCGGCACATCATGTTGCCGGGGTGGCAGTCACCGTGCATGCGGATGTTCTGGTGAGGCGTGGCGGCGTAGACGTCTTCGACGCGTTTGAGCAGGTCGCGGGCAACCGACTCGTACGCCGGCAGCAAACTCTTGGGAATGAAATTGCCTTCGAGCAGGGTGTTCAGCGAGGCATGGCCGAAGTTCTGCACGGCGAGGGCTTCGCGGTGCTCGAACGGCTTGGTGCCGCCCACCGCATGCATGCGCCCGAGCAACTGGCCGAGGCGATACAGTTGATCAAGATTGCCCGGCTCCGGCGCCCGACCACCACGACGCGGGAACAGGGTGAAGCGGAAGCCGGCGTGCTCATGCAGGGTTTCGCCGTTGTGGATCAGCGGCGCTACCACCGGGATGTCGATGTCGGCCAGTTCGAAGGTGAACTGGTGCTCTTCGAGAATGGCCTCGTTGGTCCAGCGCTGCGGACGATAGAACTTGGCAATCAGCGGCTCGGAGTCTTCGATACCGACCTGATACACACGGTTTTCGTAGCTGTTGAGCGCCAGGATGCGCGCGTCGCTGAGGAAACCGATGCTTTCAACGGCATCCAGGACGAGATCGGGGGTGAGGGTTTCAAACGGGTGGGCCATGCTGACTCCTGCGCGCAGCAGGCTGCTGCGTCCGGCTCGGCATGGTAGCGCAGATGGCAGCGGGGGAGGTGGTTGGTGTCCTTGCTGATGCCATCGCTGGCAAGCCAGCTCCCACAGATCTTGCGCAAAACCTGTGGGAGCTGGCTTGCCAGCGATGAGGGATTATCAGGCGCCGACGATCCCACCATCCTCCCGGGTAATCGCCATCACCGAAGACCTTGGCTTGCCATTGGGCAGATGCTCGGGGAAGGTCGAACCGCCGTTCTCGCCTGGATGCTGAATCCCGACAAACAGGGTTTTCTGATCCGGCGAGAAGCTGATCCCGGTCACTTCGCAACCCACCGGCCCGACCATGAAACGGCGAATTTCACCGGTCGCAGGATCGGCGCAGAGCATCTGGTTGTTGCCCATCCCGGCGAAGTCGCCAGCATTGCTCGAATCGCCGTCGGTGAGAATCCACAGGCGTCCGGCCTTGTCGAAACCCAGACCGTCGGGGCTGTTGAACATGTTCTGCGGGGTAATGTTGGATGAGCCACCTTTCGGCGTCCCGGCATGCACGCCCGGATTGCCGGCGACCACAAACAGATCCCAGGCAAACGTCTTCGAGGCGTGATCGTTGCGGTCGGTACGCCAGCGCAGAATCTGCCCGTAGACGTTCTTCTCGCGCGGGTTTGGACCGCCCACCGGTTGCCCGTCTTCACCGCGCTTGGCGTTGTTGGTCAGGGTGCAATAAACCTGGCCGTCCTTGGGGCTGACGACGATCCACTCCGGGCGGTCCATGCGTGTTGCGCCAACCACGCTGGCGGCAAGGCGCGCGTGAATCAGCACTTCCGCCTGATCGGCAAATCCGCTGCTGGCGTCGATGCCGTTCTTGCCGTGGGTCAGTTCGATCCACTGGCCCTGGCCTTTCGGGTGATCAGGGTTGCCGTCGCCGGCATCGAATTTGGCCACATACAACGTGCCGTGATCGAGGATGTCGCGGTTAGCCTTCTGATTGCGATGGTTGATGCGATCACGGCTGACGAATTTGTAAATGAACTCGCCACGCTCGTCATCGCCCATGTACACCACAGCGCGACCATCGTCGGTCTCGGCCAGTGCGGCGTTTTCATGTTTGAAGCGGCCCAGCGCGGTGCGTTTGACCGGAGTCGATTGCGGATCGAATGGGTCGATCTCGACCACCCAGCCGTGACGGTTGAGCTCGTTGGGATTCTTGGCCATGTCGAAGCGCGGGTCGTGCGGGTGCCAGTTGATATCTTTGCTGCTGGCGACAACGCCGTAGCGCTTTTGCGCGGCATCGAACTGCTGCTGGGCGTTGCTGCTGCCGAAGCAGTCGGTGAAGTTTTCTTCGCAGGTCAGGTAGGTGCCCCAGGGTGTCTTGCCGTTGGCGCAGTTCTGGAAGGTGCCGAGGACTTTCTTACCGTGCTTGTCAGCAGCGGTTTTCATCAAGTCGTGGCCGCGGGCCGGACCGCTGATGCGCAGCGGCGAGTTACCGTGAATCCGACGGTTGTAGCGCGAGCCCTGGACGAATTGCCACTGGCCGTTCTTGCGCTGCACTTCGATCACCGACACGCCTTCGCAGGCCAATGCCTTGCGCACGTCTTCAGCCGACTGCGGCATGCCGCCGTGCGGATATAGATAGCGATAGTTGGTGTATTCGTTGTTGATCGCCATCAGCGCGCGGTTCTTGTCGTCCGGGAAGGCGAACAGGCTCATGCCGTCATTGTTGTCGCCGAACTGCACTTCCTGTGCGGCAGCGGTGCCGTTACCGCTCGGATCGAAGGCCGGGCCGTTCTTGTGCAACGGCTGGCCCCAACTGATCAGCACCGAAGACTTGTAGCCCTTGGGCAGGCTGATGGCGTCGGTGGTCGCCGCCGGAATGCTCTCGAAACCGAGCAGGCGGCTGTTGCCGGCGCTGACGCTGGCGGCCATGACGCTGCGGCTCAACAGGTTGCCGCCGAGGAACATCGCCGCGCCGCACAAGGCACCGGCGCTGATGAAACCGCGACGGCTGAGGCCGACCATTTTTTCCAGATCAGTGGATTGGTTTTCTTCTAATAGGCTCACATCAGGCTCCCTGCTTGGTTATGGGCAACACCTTAATGCGGGTCGATGACGCTTTTGTGGCAAGACAAATCAGAGCGGCGTGCCGATCAGCACGTTGGACGGCGCACATTGCACCTGCACCGCAGACCCCACGGCGAGTTGCTGGTTGCGCAAGTGCAGCGGTTCGGCCAAGGCACAAAGTGTCTGGCCGTTGGGCAGGGAAATGCGCACCTCGCTGGGACCGTCCTCAGCATCGAGGATGGCTTCGATGGTGCCGCGCAGGACATTGTGTCCGGGCGTGGCCGGCTGATCGGTGCCGAGCAGTTCAAGCCAGCCAGCCTTGATCAGCGCCATGACTTCGGTACCGATCTGCAATTCCAGATGCACGGTGCTGTCGTGGGTGATCTGTGCCTCCAGAGCAATGCTTTCGGCCAGTTCGAGGTGGATCAGATCGTTGCGCCCCTGCGCCTGAATGGCCGCGACCGTGCCATGCAACTGATTGCGCGCGCTGGTCCTGAGCATCAGCCGCCCAAGCAGGTCGAGATCGCTGGCGTCTTCCGCCGCTTCCAGCACCTGCGTCTGCAATGCCTGCAATTTCTGATACAGGCGCAGCACTCGCTCGCCCTCGCTGGACAGTCTGGCCCCGCCACCACCCTTGCCGCCCACCACGCGCTCGACCAAGGGCTTCTGCGCCAGATTGTTCAATTCATCAATCGCATCCCATGCTGCCTTGTAACTGAGCCCCGCGCTTTTCGCCGCACGGGTGATCGAGCCCTGTTCGGCGATGTGTTGCAGCAGGGCAATGCGCTGCGGACGGCGGACAATGTGCTGGGAGAGCAGGGTGGGCAGGGACATGGCAGAACGCTTCTGGCTCGGGCGATGAGAGGGACGTTGGCCACTTGCAACGCGCGAGTCAAGCCGAACACACAACCTGTAGGAGTTGAGCTCAGGTACCGGGTTTCGGTGTACGAGCCAGGCAATACACATCAACCCGCGCCGCACCTGCATTCATCAACAACCGCGCCAGCGCTTGAGCGGTCGCGCCCGTGGTCAGAACATCATCCACCAGCGCCAGATGTCGGCCCTTAACCTGTGCATCAGGCGTTAGCGCAAAGGCATTGCGCAAGTTGCGTTTGCGCGCCTTGGCGTCGAGATCCTGTTGGGCATCGGTGTCCATGACTCGCCGCAGCAGCTGTTCTTCACACGGCAAATCCAGCGACACACTCAGCCAGCGCGCGAGCATCGCCGCTTGATTGAATCCTCGCCGACGCAGTCGTTTATTCGCCAACGGCACCGGTAGCAACACATCGGGTCGCGGCAAGTCTTCGGCGAAGCGATGCTGCAAGTATTGGCCGAGAACGTCGGCGAGCAGGTGACCAAACGGCCATTTCGCGTTGTGTTTAAACCGTGTAATCAGACTGTCCACGGGGAAGCCATAAACCCAGGGCACGGCGACCTGCTCGAAGGCCGGAGGCTCTAGCAGGCACTCGCCGCAGGTCAGGCCATCCGCCGCCAGCGGCAAAGCGCAGCTCTGACAATGACTGCCGAGCCAGGGCAATTCGGTTTCGCAGGCCTCGCACATTGGCATTTGTGCTTCTGCAGGCTCATCGCACAGCAAACAGGTCTGTACGTTTTTTAAACAGATGTAAACCTGTCCTTGGTATTGCGGTTGACAGCGCATCGCTCTTCCTTAAATATGCCGAACATCCGTGTAGCGCCTGTGGGTATTCCATTTTCCCCGGCGCCAGCCAAGCATAACCAAGGAATTGCCCATGAGCGCGAGCACCACCGCCACCCTGCGTCACGATTGGTCTCTGGCCGAAGTCAAAGCACTCTTCGTACAGCCATTCAACGACTTGCTGTTCCAGGCGCAAACGGTGCACCGCGCGCATTTCAACGCCAACCGCGTGCAGGTCTCGACACTGCTGTCGATCAAGACCGGCGCCTGCCCGGAAGACTGCAAGTACTGCCCGCAGTCCGGGCACTACAACACCGGTCTGGAAAAAGAAAAACTGATGGAAGTGCAGAAGGTCCTCGAAGAAGCGGCCCGCGCCAAAGCCATTGGTTCGACGCGATTCTGCATGGGCGCGGCGTGGAAACATCCGTCGGCCAAAGACATGCCGTATGTGTTGAAGATGGTTGAAGGGGTGAAAGCCTTGGGCCTGGAAACCTGCATGACCCTCGGACGTCTCGATCAGGAGCAGACCGAGGCGCTGGCCAAGGCCGGTCTCGATTACTACAACCACAACCTCGACACCTCGCCGGAGTTCTACGGCAGCATCATCACCACCCGCACTTACAGCGAACGTCTGCAGACGCTGGCTTACGTGCGTGAGTCGGGGATGAAAATCTGCTCCGGCGGCATTCTCGGCATGGGCGAATCGCTGGACGATCGCGCCAATCTGCTGATCCAGCTGGCCAACCTGCCGGAGCACCCGGAGTCGGTGCCAATCAACATGCTGGTAAAAGTCGCCGGCACGCCGCTGGAAAACGCCGAAGACATCGACCCGTTCGACTTCATCCGCATGCTCGCCGTGGCGCGCATCCTCATGCCGCAATCTCACGTACGTCTGTCCGCCGGTCGCGAAGCGATGAACGAGCAGATGCAGGCCCTGGCATTTTTCGCCGGCGCCAACTCGATTTTCTACGGCGACAAATTGCTCACCACCGCCAACCCGCAGGCGGACAAGGACATGCAGCTGTTCGCGCGCCTCGGTATCCAGCCGGAGGCCCGCGAAGAGCATTCCGATGAGGTTCATCAAGCTGCGATCGAGCAGGCACTGGTGGAGCAGAAGAGTAGCGAGCAGTTCTACAACGCTGCGGTGTAATAAACCGCGCGGATTGCCCTGAAGGAATGCAAAACCCCTGTGGGAGCGGGCCTGCTCGCAAAAGCGGTTTGGCCGCCAACATCCCTGTTGGATGTGACGCCCATTCGCGAGCAGGCTCGCTCCCACAAGGGATCTGTGTCATTTGAAAATCGAGGCCTGCATGTCATTCGATCTCGCCGCACGCCTTGTTGCCCGCCGTGCCGACCACCTCTACCGGCAGCGTCCGCTGCTCGACTCGCCGCAAGGCCCGCAAGTCGTGGTCGACGGCCAACCGCTGCTCGCTTTCTGCAACAACGACTATCTGGGCCTGGCCAATCATCCGCAGGTGATCGAAGCCTGGCGCGCCGGTGCCGAGCGCTGGGGTGTCGGCGGTGGTGCGTCGCATCTGGTGATCGGCCACAGCAGCCCGCATCACGCGCTGGAAGAAGCACTCGCCGATCTGACTGGGCGCCCACGTGCACTGCTGTTCACCACCGGCTACATGGCCAACCTCGGCGCGGTCACCGCGCTGGTCGGGCAGGGCGATACGGTGCTCGAAGACCGGCTCAATCACGCCTCGTTGCTGGACGCGGGCCTGTTGTCCGGCGCGCGTTTCAACCGCTATCTGCACAACGACGCCGAGAGTCTGGCAAAGCGCCTGGAGAAAGCCACTGGCAACACACTGGTGGTGACCGATGGCGTATTCAGCATGGACGGTGACATCGCCGACCTGCCGGCGCTGGCCCGCGCGGCCAAGGCCAAAGGCGCGTGGCTCATGGTCGACGATGCCCACGGCTTCGGTCCGTTGGGCGCCAACGGTGGCGGCATCGTCGAGCATTTCGGCTTGAGCCAGGACGATGTGCCGGTGCTGGTCGGCACCCTCGGTAAAGCCTTCGGCACCGCCGGGGCCTTTGTCGCCGGCAGCGAAGAGTTGATCGAAAGCCTGATCCAGTTCGCCCGCCCGTACATCTACACCACCAGCCAACCGCCGGCGCTGGCCTGCGCGACGCTGAAAAGCCTCGAGCTGTTGCGCAGTGAACACTGGCGCCGTGAACACTTGCAGGCGCTGATTCGCCAGTTCCGCCACGGCGCCGAGCAGATCGGGCTGGAGCTGATGGCCAGCTTCACGCCGATCCAGCCGATCATGATCGGCGATGCCGGGCGCGCCGTGCGTTTGTCGCAAATGCTGCGCGAGCGCGGCTTGATGGTGACCGCGATCCGTCCACCGACCGTGCCGGCCGGCAGCGCGCGACTGCGCGTCACGCTGACCGCCGCCCACAGCGAAGCTCAAGTGCAACAGTTGCTGGAAGGATTGGCAGATTGTTTCGCCCGATTGTCGTTGGAGCCAGGCCATGCGTAATCGTCTGATTCTGCTGCCCGGCTGGGGCCTCGGCGTGTCGCCGCTGGAACCGCTGGCCGCAGCATTGCGTGGCCTCAACGAACATCTGCAGGTCGAAATCGAGCCCCTGCCGGAACTGGATTCCGCCGACCTTGAAGACTGGCTCGACGAACTCGACGCGCGCATTCCACAGGAAGTCTGGCTCGGTGGCTGGTCGCTGGGCGGCATGCTCGCCTCTGAGTTGGCGGCACGACGCGGTGAGGCGTGCTGCGGGTTGCTCACGCTGGCAAGCAACCCTGCGTTTGTTGCTCATGAACAGTGGCCGAGCGCGATGCCCGGCGAGACGTTCGATGCGTTTCTTGCCGGTTGCCAGGCCGATCCGCGTACCACGCTCAAGCGCTTCGCTCTGCTATGTGCGCAAGGTTCGCCAGACCCGCGTGGCTTGTCGCGGTTGCTGCTCGGTGGTGCGCCGGCAGCCGCGCCGACTGCGCTGATGGCGGGTCTGGAGCTGCTTGCGCAACTGGATACGCGCCAGGCGTTGCAGGGGTTTCGCGGCCCGCAGTTGCATCTGTTCGGCGGTCAGGACGCTCTGGTCCCGGCGGAAGCGGCCGGCGCATTGTTCGCGCTATTGCCGGATATCGAAATTGGTCTGATCGAACAGGCCAGCCATGCTTTTCTGCTGGAAGACCCGCACGGAGTCGCGGGCGCGATCCAGGCGTTTCTACATGAGTGCGCTGATGACTGATCTGTCCCTTGTGCTGCCTGGGGGCTTGCCCGACAAGCGCCAGGTGGCGGCGTCTTTTTCTCGCGCTGCGGCCAGTTACGACAGCGTCGCCGAGTTTCAGCGTGACGTCGGCACGCAGCTGCTTGAGCGTTTGCCTGGGAGTTTCATGCCGTCGCGGTGGCTTGATCTCGGTTGCGGCACCGGCTATTTCACCCGGGCGCTGGCCTCGCGTTTCACCCAGGGCAGCGGTGTCGCGCTGGACATTGCCGAGGGCATGCTCAATCACGCACGGCCGTTGGGTGGCGCTGAGCATTTCATTGCTGGCGATGCCGAAAGATTGCCGCTGCAGGATGCGAGCTTTGATCTGATTTTCTCCAGCCTTGCAGTGCAGTGGTGCGCCGACTTCGAAACGGTGCTCAGCGAAGCTTTTCGCGTGCTGAAACCGGGCGGGATATTTGCGTTTGCTAGTCTGTGTACAGGGACGCTGTACGAATTGCGGGAGAGTTGGCAGCAGGTCGACGGGCTGGTGCACGTCAATCGCTTCCGCGAGTTCGCCCGCTATGAACAGTTATGTGCTGGCAGTGGCATGCGCATTTTGGCGCTGGAGAATCAGCCGCACGTGTTGCATTACCCGGATGTGCGCAGCCTGACCCATGAGCTGAAGGCATTGGGCGCACACAATCTGAATCCGGGCCGGCCGGGCGGTTTGACCGGACGGGCGCGGATTCTCGGGCTGATCGACGCGTATGAGCGGTTCCGTCAGGCGTCGGGGCTGCCGGCAACGTATCAGGTGGTATACGCCGTGTTGGAGAAACCTCTATGAGCGCAGCCTATTTCATCACCGGTACCGACACCGATGTCGGCAAGACCACCGTTGCTGCCGGATTGCTCCATGCGGCGCGGTCGGCAGGCTTGAGCACGGCGGCGGGCAAACCGGTGGCATCGGGTTGCGACGTCACGTCCAAGGGCTTGCGCAATTCCGACGCCCTGGCGCTGCTGGCCGAATGTTCGTTACCGCTGACTTATCAACAGGTCAACCCGGTGGCGTTCGAGCCAGCGATCGCTCCCCATCTGGCGGCGCGCGAAGCAGGTGTGGCGCTGACGGTGCAATCGCTGCTGGCGCCGATGCGCGGGATTCTGGCGATGAACGCCGATTTCACCCTGATCGAAGGCGCAGGCGGCTGGCGTGTGCCGTTGGCCGATCAGAACAATCTCTCGGACCTGGCGATTGCGCTGCAGCTGCCGGTGATTCTGGTGGTGGGCGTGAGGCTGGGGTGCATCAGTCATGCGTTGCTGACCGCCGAGGCGATTGCCCGCGATGGCCTGCAATTGGCGGGGTGGGTGGCCAATATCATCGATCCGAAAACTTCGCGGCTGGAGGAGAACCTTGCGACCCTGGCCGAGCGCATCCCCGCGCCGTGCCTGGGTCGCGTGCCGAAACTCAAGGCGTTGAGCGCCGAAGCGGTGGCCGAGCATTTGCAACTGGATTTGCTCGATTAAGTTTCTCGCTATGAACAGGCACTGTGCCATTAGTGTTTTTGACGGGTGTTTTGCCGGCGCGTCTGCTTCAATGGCGAGCATTGATCCTTTACAGGGATGAGAGTGACTATGGAAATCTCCGGCAACACAGCTTTCTATGCGGGACTGAGCTCGATTCAGTCCGGGCAGAACCGCGTCGATCAGGCCGCCAGCCAGATCGCCAACAACACTATCGAACGTTCGGTGACCAGCCAGTCGTCCGAAGTGCAGGTAAATCGCCTGCGCGGTTTGGATCGCGCACAAGAATCGGATCTGGCGAGCAATATCGTCGAGCTGTCGCAGGGCAAGATCCAGGCAGAGCTGGGTGTGAAGGTGGCCAAGGCGTCCGACGAAGTGCTCGGGACGATCATCGATACCTTCGCCTGATCGAACTTGTCCTAGACCCCGAAACGCCGCGCCTTGTCGCGGCGTTTTTCGTTTAAGTCCTTCTTGCTCAACTAATCTTTTCTTCTACGCCCGTGGCTTATATGTAGTAGCGGCGATTTGTCGTCTCCGGCATTTGCAAAGGCTGATGACGAACGGCAAAAGAACGATGCTTGACAAGATTTCGGCGTAAACGTATGTTTCAAACAACTGTTTGACCGTCACAACAACTCAACACGGTCGTTCATTCCCGGTTACATCAGCAGAGGTTTATCGCTATGCCTGACTACAAGGCCCCCTTGCGTGATATTCGCTTCGTTCGTGACGAACTGCTCGGCTACGAAGCGCACTATCAGAGCCTGCCAGCGTGCGCAGACGCCACGCCGGACATGGTTGACGCCATCCTCGAGGAAGGCGCCAAGTTTTGTGAGCAGGTACTGGCGCCGCTGAACCGCGTGGGCGACATCGAAGGCTGCACCTGGAGCGAGTCCGGCGTGAAAACCCCGACTGGCTTCAAAGAGGCGTACAAGCAATTCGTCGAAGGCGGCTGGCCAAGCCTGGCCCACGACGTCGAGCACGGCGGTCAGGGTCTGCCTGAGTCGCTGGGCCTGGCAGTGAGCGAAATGGTTGGCGAAGCCAACTGGTCGTGGGGCATGTACCCAGGTCTGTCGCACGGTGCGATGAACACCATCTCCGAGCACGGCACCCCTGAGCAGCAGGAAGCCTATCTGACCAAACTGGTCTCCGGCGAATGGACCGGCACCATGTGCCTGACCGAACCGCACTGCGGCACCGACCTGGGCATGCTGCGCACCAAGGCCGAGCCTCAGGCCGACGGTTCCTACAAAGTTTCCGGCACCAAGATCTTCATCTCGGCCGGTGAACACGACATGGCCGACAACATCGTCCACATCGTACTGGCGCGTCTGCCCGATGCACCGGCTGGCACCAAAGGCATCTCGCTGTTCATCGTTCCAAAGTTCCTGCCAAACGCCGATGGCACCATTGGCGCGCGCAACGCAGTGAGCTGCGGTTCGCTGGAACACAAGATGGGCATCCACGGCAACGCCACTTGCGTGATGAACTTCGATGGCGCCACTGGTTACCTGATCGGCCCGGCGAACAAAGGTCTGAACTGCATGTTCACCTTTATGAACACCGCTCGCCTCGGTACCGCACTGCAAGGTCTGGCTCACGCCGAAATCGGCTTCCAGGGCGGTCTGAAATACGCTCGTGATCGCCTGCAAATGCGCTCGCTGACTGGCCCGAAAGCGCCGGACAAAGCCGCTGACCCGATCATCGTCCACCCTGACGTGCGCCGCATGCTGTTGACCATGAAGGCGTTCGCCGAAGGCAACCGCGCGATGGTCTACTTCACCGCCAAGCAAGTCGACATCGTCAAATACGGCGTCGATGAAGAAGAGAAGAAGAAGGCCGACGCACTGCTGGCGTTCATGACCCCGATCGCCAAAGCGTTCATGACCGAAGTCGGTTTCGAAGCCGCCAACCACGGCGTGCAGATCTACGGCGGCCACGGCTTCATCGCCGAGTGGGGCATGGAGCAGAACGTTCGCGACAGCCGCATTTCGATGCTGTACGAAGGCACCACCGGCATCCAGGCCCTCGACCTGCTCGGCCGCAAAGTGCTGATGACTCAAGGCGAAGCTTTGAAAGGCTTCACCAAGATCGTCCACAAGTTCTGCCAGACCAACGAAGGCAACGAAGCCGTCCAGGAATTCGTCGCGCCGCTGGCTGCACTGAACAAGGAATGGGGCGAGCTGACCATGAAGGTCGGTATGGCCGCCATGAAAGATCGCGAAGAAGTCGGCGCGGCCTCCGTGGACTACCTGATGTACTCCGGTTATGCCTGCCTGGCCTACTTCTGGGCGGACATGGCGCGTCTGGCTGCGGAAAAACTGGCTGCCGGCACTAGCGACGAGGCGTTCTACACCGCCAAGCTGCAAACCGCGCGCTTCTACTTCCAGCGCATCCTGCCGCGTACCCGTACGCACGTGGCCACTATGCTGTCGGGTGCTGGCAACCTGATGGACATGAAGGAAGAAGACTTCGCGCTGGGCTACTAAGCCTTAACGCAGTCTGACGAAAACCGCTGCTCCCGTTAGGGGGCAGCGGTTTTTTTATTGGCGGATCGCTCAGATAGTCGAGCTTCCGGCCGTTACAGAGAGCGTGTGTGATCTGGATCACATTGTGTGGGCTTGGCCGCACTTTGCAGGCACAATGCCATCTCTTTGCTATGACGGGTCGGAGCTTACCCTTGCCGCGTTCTTCCGCTGTACGTTTCAGCCATTTCCTGCCATCACTGCTGTTATTGCTTGCGGGGCTGGCGGCTGCGTACGTCAAAGACCTCAGCGTGTTTTTCACATCGCTGTTCAACGTTCTGCCGACATTGGTTCTGCTCCTCGGTGGCGCGTATTGCGCGGTGTATCGACGTCAGCGCGAACTGTTTCTGATGCTCACGGTGTACATCGCCTACTTTCTGCTGGACACCCAGACCGACTTTTACCGCGACAACGGCAAGGTCCGCGAAGACGCTGCGGTGGTGTTTCATCTGGTCTGCCTGCTGCTGCCGTTGTTGTTCGGATTATTCGCCGCATGGCAGGAACGTACCCATCTGTTTCAGGACATGGTCGCGCGCTTTGCCGTGCTGCTGGCATTTGGCAGCGTGGCGCTGGGACTGGAGCAAAGTTACCCACAGGCGCTGCTGCTGTGGTTGTCGGAGATCCGCTGGCCGGCGCTGCATGGGGCATGGATGAGTCTGATCCAGTTGTCCTATCCGGTGTTCATCTCGGCCTTCCTGCTCCTGGCCTGGCAATACTGGCGCAACCCGCGTCCGTTGCACGCGGCGCAACTGGTCGGCTTGCTCGGGGTGTTCTGGATGCTGCCGAAGACCTTCATTCTGCCGTTCACCCTGAACATCATGTGCAGCCAGGTGATGCTGATGATCGCCGCCGCCGTTGCGCATGAGGCCTATCAAATGGCCTTCCGCGACGAGCTCACCGGCCTGCCGGGACGACGTGCGCTCAACGAACGCATGCAGCGACTGGGGCGCAACTATGTGCTGGCGATGAGCGACGTCGATCACTTCAAGAAATTCAACGACACCCACGGCCACGATGTCGGTGATCAGGTGCTGCGGCTGGTCGCCAGCAAACTGTCGAAAATCAGCGGTGGCGGTAGGGCGTATCGCTACGGCGGTGAGGAATTTGCCTTGGTGTTCGCAGGCAAGACTCTTGAGGAGTGCATGCCGCACCTGGAAGTGATCCGTGAATCGATTGCGTCTTACAGCATTCAGTTACGCAACCAGGAAAACCGCCCGCAGGATGATCAGCAAGGTCGCCAGCGCCGCAGCGGTTCCGGGGCTTCGGCGGTGTCGGTGACGGTAAGTATCGGCGTCGCCGAACGTGTCGAGCAGCGCACCCCTGAAGAAGTGCTCAAGTCCGCCGACCAGGCGTTGTACAGCGCCAAGGGCGCCGGACGTAACTGCGTCATGGCATTCGGGCAGAACCGCCGTGGCGCGGTGCGCATGGACGCTGCTGCGGGTTGAGTGATGACGACGCATTCAGCGCCTGCACGATGATTGCCGCGCGTGGTGGCCAGCAGTAGGTTGGAGGATCTGCTGACGGAGAAGCCACCATGCCCGAGTACAAAGCTCCCCTGCGCGACATGCGCTTTCTGATCGATCACGTCTTCGACTTCCACTCCAGCTACGCCAATCTCGGCGCGCATGACGCCAGCCCGGACATGATCAGCGCGATCCTCGAAGAAGGCGCGAAGTTCTGCGAGAACGTGCTGGCCCCGCTCAATCGCAGCGGCGACGAAGAGGGCTGCCATTTCGACAACGGCGTGGTAACAACGCCTACAGGCTTCAAGCAGGCCTTCGCACAATATGTCGAGGGCGGCTGGCATGGATTGGCGGCCGATCCGGCTTACGGTGGCCAAGGGTTGCCGAGTTCGCTGGGGCTGGTGATCAGCGAGATGGTCGGCTCCAGCAACACGTCCTGGGGCATGTACCCCGGCCTGACCCACGGCGCGATGTCGGCGATCCACGCCCACGGTACCGCCGAGCAGAAAGACACCTACCTGAGCAAACTCACCGCTGGCCAGTGGACCGGCACCATGTGCCTGACCGAAGCCCACTGCGGCACTGATCTGGGCATCATCAAGACTCGCGCGGTGCCCCGGGCCGACGGCAGCTACGCGATCACCGGCAGCAAGATTTTCATTTCCGCCGGCGAGCATGACCTGAGCGACAACATCATCCATCTGGTCCTGGCCAAGCTGCCGGACGCACCGGCCGGAACCAAGGGCATTTCCCTGTTTATCGTGCCCAAGTTCCTGCCCGATGCAGCAGGCGAAGCGGGTGCGCGCAACGGCGTTTCCTGTGGCTCGATCGAGCACAAGATGGGCATCAAGGCTTCAGCCACCTGTGTGCTGAACTTCGATGCTGCCACCGGTTACCTGATCGGCGAGCCGAACAAAGGCCTCAACTGCATGTTCACCATGATGAACCACGCGCGGCTCGGCACCGGCATGCAGGGGCTGTGTCTGGGCGAGGCGAGTTTTCAGGGTGCGATCAAGTACGCCAATGACCGCCTGCAGATGCGCGCGCTGACCGGCGCCAAGGCCCCGGAAAAACCTGCCGATCCGATCATCGTCCACCCCGATGTGCGGCGCATGTTGCTGACCATGAAAGCCTTCAACGAAGGCAACCGCGCGCTGACCTATTTCACCGCGCAGATGCTCGATGTCGCGCACCTGAGCAGCGACGCCGAGGCGCGTCAGGAGGCCGAAGACCTGTTGGCGTTCCTCACGCCGATCTGCAAGGCCTTCATGACCGACACCGGGCTGGAAGTGACCAACCACGGCATGCAGGTGTTTGGCGGCCACGGTTTCATTCGCGAGTGGGGCATGGAGCAACTGGTGCGCGATTGCCGGATTGCGCCGATCTATGAGGGCACCAACGGCATTCAAGCGCTGGACCTGCTTGGGCGCAAGGTGCTGGGCAGTCAGGGCAGGCTGCTGCGCGGCTTTACCAAAATCGTCCACAAATTCTGCGCAGCGAACGCCGACCACGCGCAATTGGGCCGCTTCGTCGCGCAACTTGACGGGCTCAATCAACAGTGGGGCGACCTGACCATGAAGGTCGGCATGGCCGCCATGAAGAACCCGGACGAAGTCGGCGCCGCATCGGTGGATTACCTGATGTACAGCGGCTACATCATCCTGGGCTACCTGTGGCTGCGCATGGCGTTGGTTGCGCAGGCACAGCTGGAGGCGGGCGAGGGTGAGGCTGATTTCCTCAAGGGCAAACTGGCGACGTGCGAGTTCTACTTCAAGCGTTTGTTGCCGCGTACGGCTGCGCATCAGGCGGCGATCGAGGCGGGCAGTGATTGTTTGATGAATTTGCCGGCGCAGGCGTTTGCTTTGTAGGGCAGATCGAAAGATCGCGGCGATCTTTTTCTAGTGACTAAAAATAACAAATCAGTCACCGGCTGACCCTATGTGTCGCAAAAGTTGTTGAGGTACACTCAGGCTCAACGAAAACATCATTCCACGAACCACCTGTTTAGATCTTGCGAGGTTTGCCATGGCTGACTACAAAGCGCCGCTGCGCGATATGCGCTTCGTCCTCAATGAAGTGTTCGAAGTCGCCAAACTCTGGGCCGAGCTGCCGGCGCTGGCCGAGACCGTCGACGCCGAAACCGTTGAAGCGATTCTCGAAGAGGCCGGCAAGGTCACCAGCAAAAGCATCGCGCCACTGAGCCGTGCCGCTGACGAGGAAGGTTGCCATTGGGCGGACGGTGCCGTCACCACGCCGGCCGGTTTCCCACAGGCTTATCAGACTTATGCCGAAGGCGGCTGGGTCGGCGTCGGCGGTGATCCGGCCTACGGCGGCATGGGCATGCCCAAAGCCGTGTCGGCGCAGGTCGAAGAAATGGTCAACTCCGCCAGCCTCGCGTTCGGTCTGTATCCGATGCTGACCGCTGGCGCCTGCCTGTCGATCAATGCCCATGCCAGTGAAGAACTCAAAGCTGCGTACCTGCCGAACATGTACGCCGGCATCTGGGCCGGTTCCATGTGCCTGACCGAGCCGCACGCCGGCACCGATCTGGGGATCATTCGCACCAAAGCCGAACCCCAGGCCGATGGTTCCTACAAGGTCAGCGGCACCAAGATCTTCATCACCGGCGGCGAGCACGACCTCACCGAGAACATCATTCATCTGGTACTGGCCAAGCTGCCGGACGCCCCGGCCGGTCCGAAAGGCATTTCGCTGTTCCTGGTGCCGAAGTTCATGGTCAATGCCGACGGCAGCCTCGGTGCGCGTAACCCGGCCAACTGCGGTTCGATCGAGCACAAGATGGGCATCCAGGCTTCGGCGACCTGCGTGATGAACTTCGACGAAGCCGTCGGCTATCTGGTCGGCGAGCCGAACAAAGGCCTGGCCGCGATGTTCACCATGATGAACTACGAGCGCCTGGGTGTTGGTATTCAAGGCCTGGCCACCGGCGAGCGCTCTTATCAGAACGCTGTTGAATATGCGCGCGATCGTCTGCAGAGCCGTTCGCCGACCGGCGCGCAGAACAAGGACAAAGTTGCTGACCCGATCATCGTCCACCCGGACGTGCGACGCATGCTGCTGACCATGAAAGCCTCGAACGAAGGCGGCCGTGCGTTCTCCACGTATGTGGCGATGCAACTGGACACCGCCAAGTTCAGCGAAGACGCGACCACCCGCAAGCGCGCGGAAGATCTGGTGGCGTTGCTGACGCCGGTAGCGAAAGCCTTCCTGACCGACCTGGGTCTGGAAACCACCGTCCACGGCCAGCAGATTTTCGGCGGCCACGGCTACATCCGCGAGTGGGGGCAGGAGCAACTGGTGCGTGACGTGCGCATCACCCAGATCTACGAAGGCACCAACGGTATTCAGGCGCTGGACCTGGTCGGGCGCAAGATCGTTGGCAGTGGCGGCGCGTTCTACCAGTTGTTCGCTGACGAGATCCGCCATTTCACCGCAACCGCCAGTGCTGATCTGGGCGAGTTCACCAAGCCGCTGAACGATGCCGTCGACACCCTCGACGAGCTGACCGCGTGGCTGCTGGACCGGGCGAAAAACAATCCGAACGAAATCGGCGCGGCCTCGGTCGAATATTTGCAAGCGTTTGGATACACCGCTTACGCCTACATGTGGGCGTTGATGGCCAAAGCCTCGCTGGGCAAGGAAGCGCAAGATGATTTCTATGCGAGCAAGCTGGGCACCGCACGCTTCTATTTTGCCCGTTTGCTGCCGCGTATCCACTCGTTGAGCGCGTCGGTCAAGGCCGGTAGCGAGTCGCTGTTCCTGCTGGATGCGGCACAGTTTTGATCCTGTAGACGTCATGTAAGCATTTGCTTACGTGACGTGCTGCTGTTCTCCCATATCCGTATATTGGATCCACGGCTAATCTACATTTCATGGACGTCGCGCAGGAAGCGCAAAGTAAACAACACGGACACGTAGGATTCTGCCAGGGTGGCGGAGTGAAATGGATGTCAGGGAAACAGTCTGCAAAGCCCCGCTTCGGCGGGGTTTTCTTTTGCCTGAAGAAAAGTTTCAGGCAAGCGGATCGAGGGGCGGCTTCGTTTCGCGATCGATCACCTCTTCAAGCAATGTCCGCAGCAATACCAACGAGGCCTGCTGGCGCTGCACATCACGGCACACCAGGCCAACTTGCAACGGCACCCGTGGCTCGCTCAGCGGTTTCCACAGCAGATCCTCATCGTCGTATTCCTTTTGCGAACGTCCCGGCAGCACCGTTGCCAGCCGGGTGTGCGGCAGGCTATCGAGAATCCCCAGCATAGTGTTCAGCTCGGCCTGCACCTGCGGGCGTCGTCCGAGGCTGGTCAGTTGTGCCTGCCAGATCTGCCGGATCTGGAACTCTTCGCCGAGCAGCAACATGGGCAGCTCAGCAGCCTGGCGCATCGAGACTTTCTTGAACTCGCGCAAGGGATGGTCCGCCGGGATGACCAGCGTCAGTTCATCTTCATACAGCAACACCCCGTGCAGACCGGGTTGGCGCGGCGGCAGATAGCTGATGCCGATGTCCAGGGAACCATTGAGCAGACGCCGTTCGATTTCCAGCCCGGTCAGTTCATAAATTTGTACCACCAGATGCGGCTGCGCCTTGCGCACACGCTCGAGCATCTGCGGCACAAGGCTGGTGTGCACCGTTTGCAACACACCGATCGCCAGTGTGCGCAGTGCCTGACCCTTGAAACTACCCAACGCCTCGCGCGCCCGCTGCAAGCCATCGAGCAATGGCAACGCGTGGTTGTACAGCGTATGCGCAGCGAGGGTCGGCAGCAGGCGTTTGCTGCTGCGTTCGAACAGGGTGACGTCGAGATTCTGCTCCAGCTGACGGATCTGTTGCGACAGCGCCGGTTGCGAGATCGACAAGCGCTCAGCCGCACGGCCGACATGGCCTTCTTCGTAGACCGCGACGAAATAACGCAGTTGTTTGAAATCCATAAGTCGTGCTTATCGAAATGGCTGGGAAATCGAAATGGCCTGAAGCCGTTTGCGCGCCTAGTCTAACCGCATTCACAAGGCTTGCAGGGCCAGAAAGCGTGACGAATTCCATTTGCTTCGTTCGTGATTACATAGGCAGTTCAAAAAACCTCAAGCGAGGTTCTTCCGCATGAATCTGTTCAGTTTGCGGCGCCAGACGCCGAGTCTGGATGACCTCTGCTTCGAGGCGGGGCAATCCGCTATGACCGACCATCTCAATGCCCAACGCCTGATGCCCAGTGTCGAGCGGCCGCATCAAGTGTTCGTTCGCGGCCAGGGTTCATGGCTGTGGGACAGCAACGATCGCGCCTACCTCGACTTTTCCCAGGCCGGCGGCGCCAACAGCCTTGGCCACAGCCCCACGGCGCTGGTCAAAGCCATCGCCAATCAGGCCCAGGCGCTGATCAATCCCGGCTGCAATCTGCAAAATCGCGGCATGCTCAGCCTCGCCGAGCGTCTGTGCGCCAGCACGTCCAGCGATCAGGCATACCTGCTCAACAGTGGCAGCGAGGCTTGTGAGGCGGCGATCAAACTGGCGCGCAAATGGGGGCAACTGCATCGCAGCGGCGCCTCGCGGATCATCGTGGCGCAGCACGGTTGCCATGGCCGCAGTCTGGCGACGGTCGATCAAGTGCCATTCAACGACCTGCCGGCGCTGCATGCGGCGGTGGATGCGCAGACCGTGGCAATCATGCTGGAGCCGATCCAGAGCGATGCCGGGGTTATTCCCGCGACCGAGCACTACCTCAAAGGCGTCGAGCGACTGTGTCGTGACCTGGGCATTCTGCTGATTCTCGACGAAGTGCAGACCGGCATCGGCCGTTGCGGCAGCTTGCTTGCCGAACAGTCCTACGGCATTCGCGCCGATATCGTCGTGCTCGGCAAAGGCCTTGGCGGCGGCTTGCCGCTGGCGGCCTTGCTGGCGCGAGGCAAGGCCTGCTGCTTCGCCACTGGCGAGCTGAGCGGCACCCATCACGGCAACGCCTTGATCACGGCGGCCGGTCTGGTAGTGCTCGACAGCATCCATGACCGCAGCTTCTTTCAGCAGGTCAACGACAACGGCCAGCACCTGCGCGAAGGCCTGGCGCGACTGGCGCACCGCTACGGTCACGGCGAGTTGCGCGGCCAAGGCCTGTTTTACGGGTTGACGCTGTCCGACGAATGCGCCGACGCCGTCGTTCACGCCGCACTTCACGAAGGCCTGATATTGAACGCCGCGCAGCCTGACTGCCTGCGCTTCACCCCGGCACTCACTGTCAGCAAAGCCAACATCGACGAAATGCTCCTGCGCCTGGGCCGCGCCTTCTCGCGAGTGCGCACCGCCCAAGTGCACTGCCGCAAAGGCATTGCCGTCTGAGCCGAGCTGCCCCAACCGATCACCTGAACCGTCTCGCGGTATAACGCACGCCCCACGCCTGATTCTTTTGGCGTGGGGCGTTTTTTTGTGATGCTGGCGGTCAAATAGCAAGCGTAATGAACCCTGACGAACGGCACAGGTCGATTAGCTTGTATGGCTCAAGTGAGCCAACCCCCATTCAGGAGCTGCCCCATGGATTTCATTCGTATCATCATCGCTATTCTGTTGCCGCCACTGGGCGTGTTTCTGCAGGTCGGGTTTGGCGGGGCGTTCTGGCTGAACATTCTGCTGACGCTGTGCGGCTACATTCCAGGGATCGTGCATGCGGTGTATATCATCGCCAAGCGTTGAGTTCAGTGGCGTCTGATCAATAGCTATCGCGGGCAAGCCCGCTCCCACAGTGTCATGAGTGATCACAATTTTTGTGTACACCAAATAACCTGTGGGAGCGGGCTTGCCCGCGATTGGAGCGACGCAGTCTCAAAGTGAGGGCTCAGTCAGTTAGCCCCATCACCCGCCGATAAAACGTCCACTCCCGCTCCAGCGCATGCGCCTGGTTAGCCGCGCGACGAAAGCCGTGGCGTTCGTCAGGGTAGTAATGCGCTTCGACCGGGATGCCGTTGTGCTCCAGCGCCGCGACCATGTCGCGGGTCTGTTGCGGCACGACCACCGCGTCCAGTTCACCCTGGAAGAAAATCACCGGCACGCGAATATTGTCTGCGTGCAGCAATGGCGTGCGGGCGGCATAGCGTTCGGCATCTCGCTCGGGATCGCCGATCAGCCAATCCAGATAATCGCCCTCGAACTTGTGCGTGGCCCGGGCCAGCGCGACCGGGTCGCTGACGCCATAGAGGCTGGCACCTGCGCGGAAAACCTGCCTGAACGCCAGTGCGCACAATGTGGTGTAACCACCTGCACTGCCACCGCGAATGAACGCGCGGTCGCCATCGATCAAGCCTTGATCGGCGAGATAGCTGACCACCGCGCAGGCATCCTCGACATCCACCTCGCCCCAGCGCAGATGCAGCGCTTGCCGATATTCGCGACCATAGCCACTGCTGCCGCGATAGTTGAGGTCGGCGACGGCAAAGCCGCGCTGGGTCCAGTACTGGATACGCGGATCGAGGATCGGATAGCACGCCGAGGTCGGGCCGCCGTGGATAAACACCACCAGCGGCGGTTTCGCTTCACCGCCCATGGCCGGGTAGAAGAAGCCGTGCGCCTCGCCGGAGCCGCTCGGATAACGCAAGGTCTGCGGACGGCTGATGCGTTCGGCAGGCAATGGAGCCACGCCGCCAGCGAGGATTTTCACGGCATGCGAGACACGATCAATGGCGATCACTGCCGACGGGCTGGTCGGCGATGCAGCGATGCAATAGATGAATTGTTGATCCATCGCCAAGTGGCGGAAGCGGCTGTAGTCACCGCTGAAATCTTCATTTCCCAAGGCCAGGCGCCCGAAACCATCCTCGCTCCAGCTGGCTAAGAATTGATCACCGACAGGCAGCCAAGTGCAGCCGCCAAGCTGCCACGGCGCGGGCGCGTGATCGGCCTCGGCACTCGGTAGCGCGTGCAAGCCATCGGACGTTTCGACCCACGGCTGCCAGTAGCCGCCACGATCTGTCAGGCAGTAGAGCCGGCCGTCGGCGTCGAAGCGCGGCTGTTGGATCGACTCCTCGATCTGCGCACCGGCAACACAGCGAGGCGCAGAAAAATCACCTTCCGCGACCATCAACCGCGTCGAGGTCCACGGCTGATGCGGTCGGCTCCACTCGATCCATGCCAAGCGATGGCCGTTCGGGCTCAGCGTTGGCGACGCATAAAAATCCGCACCCTCGGCCAGCACCTGTCGCGTACCGCTCGCCAGATCAATCGCCACCAGGCGATGTCGATCCTGCTGCTCTTCGACCGCCAACACCCGGCCAGCGGCGAATTGCAGATCGCCGTAGCGGCAGTCAGTCGACGTCAGCGCGACCGGCTCGCCATCCAGCGCCTGCCGATACATCTGCTGATCCGCTTCATTGACGAAAACCACCCCGTCAGGCGTCAGACAAAACGCACCACCGCCATATTCGTACACGCGGCTACGCACGCTGAAGCCGTCCGGCGTCAGACGTTTCGCCACGCCATCGCGCCAATGCCAGATTCGGCACGCGGCGTCCTCGGGGCGGTATTCATTCCAGAACACGCCATGGGCGCCGAGCTGCAGTTCGGCGAAGTCGGTCCCGGCGGCGACGGCCTGGGCGGCGCTGAAAGGCTCAGCCCTTGGCGATGAGGCGTGAGTTTCGTTCATTGCGAAAGGCCAATTGTTCGATGGTTTGAGTGGCGCTCTCGGCTTCTTCGCGGGCCTTGAGGATCACGCCGTGATGTTCGGACTTGCTGCACACCGGGTCGGCATTACTGGCGTCGCCGGTGAGCATGAACGCCTGGCAGCGGCAGCCGCCGAAGTCTTTTTCTTTCTCGTCGCAAGAGCGGCACGGCTCGGGCATCCAGTCGTAACCGCGAAAACGGTTGAAGCCGAACGAGTCATACCAGATGTGTTGCATGCTGTGATCGCGCACGTTGGGAAACTGCACCGGCATCTGGCGGGCACCATGGCAGGGCAGGGCGGTGCCGTCCGGGGTGACGGTCAGGAAGATGCTGCCCCAGCCGTTCATGCAGGCTTTCGGGCGTTCTTCGTAATAGTCCGGAGTGACGAAAATCAGCTTGCACGGATGCCCTTCGGCTTCCAACCTGGCCCGGTATTCGTTGGTGATGCGTTCGGCGCGCACCAGTTGCTCCTTGGTCGGCAGCAGGCCAACACGGTTGAGCTGCGCCCAGCCGTAGAACTGGCAAGTGGCGAGTTCGACGAAGTCGGCCTCCAGCGCAATGCACAGTTCGATAATGCGGTCGATCTTGTCGATGTTGTGCCGATGGGTGACGAAGTTCAGCACCATCGGATAGCCGTGGGCCTTGACTGCGCGAGCCATTTCCAGCTTTTGCGCAAAGGCCTTTTTCGAACCGGCGAGCAGGTTGTTCACTTGCTCGTCGCTGGCCTGAAAACTGATCTGGATGTGATCAAGCCCGGCCTTTTTGAAGTCGCTGATTTTCTGCTCGGTCAGGCCAATGCCGGAGGTGATCAGGTTGGTGTAGAAACCCAACTGCCGCGCTTCACGGATAAGTTCGGCCAAGTCCTGACGCACCAGCGGTTCGCCGCCGGAAAAGCCCAATTGCGCCGCGCCCATCTCCCGCGCTTCGCGGAACACCTTGATCCATTGCTCGGTGGTCAGCTCTTTGCCCTGCTCGGCGAAATCCAGCGGATTGGAGCAGTACGGGCATTGCAGCGGGCAGCGGTAGGTCAGCTCGGCGAGCAGCCACAGCGGCAGGCCGACTTGCGGTTTGGCCGGCAGATCAGCCAAGGGTGAGCCAGTGTTGCTCACGGGCAACCTCCATGAATTGCTCGACGTCGTCACCGAGCTCGGGCACGCCGGGGAACTGCTTGTCGAGTTCGGCAATGATTGCCGCGACATCGCGTTCGCCATCAATCAGGCCGCCGATCAGCGCGGCCGTTTCGTTGAGCTTGATCATGCCTTCCGGGTACAGCAACACATGGCCTTTTTGCGCCGGTTCGTACTGGAAGCGATAGCCCGGGCGCCAGCTCGGCACTTTGCTGCGGTCGAAATTCATAAGGTGATTCCTTTATGCCAGACCCGTTGTTCGGTCACGCTGTGATACGGCGGACGGTTCAGTTCATAGGCCATGCTCATGGCATCGAGCATGCTCCAAAGAATGTCCAGTTTGAACTGGAGAATTTCCAGCATGCGCTCCTGGCCTTCGCGGGTCTTGTAATGCTCAAGGGTGATCGCCAGCCCATGCTCGACGTCACGCCGCGCCTGACCGAGACGGGTGCGGAAGTATTCGTAGCCGGCCGGGTCGATCCACGGGTAATGCTGCGGCCAGCTGTCGAGGCGCGACTGGTGAATCTGCGGCGCGAACAATTCGGTCAGCGAACTGCTGGCGGCTTCCTGCCAACTGGCGCGACGGGCGAAGTTGACGTAGGCATCGACGGCGAAACGCACGCCGGGCAGCACCAGTTCCTGGGAGCGCAATTGGTCCGGATCGAGGCCGACAGCTTGGCCCAAACGCAGCCAAGCTTCGATGCCGCCGTCTTCACCGGGTGCGCCGTCGTGATCGAGCAGGCGCTGAATCCACTCGCGGCGGATTTCCCGATCCGGGCAATTGGCAAGGATCGCCGCGTCTTTCAGGGGAATGTTCACCTGATAGTAGAAGCGGTTGGCGACCCAGCCCTGAATCTGCTCGCGGGTCGCGCGGCCTTCGTACATCGCCACGTGGTACGGGTGGTAGATGTGGTAATAGGCGCCTTTGGCGCGCAGGGCCGCTTCGAATTCGGCGGGGGACAGCGGGGTGTCGGTCATGTCTGTTCTCCGGGAACAACCCTGGAAATCTCTGGTGTCTGTGCTGGCCTCTTCGCGAGCAGGCTCGCTCCCACAGTTGATCGCATTCCAATGTGGGAGCGAGCCTGCTCGCGATGGACCGCGCAGCGGTCTCGATTGCTTAAAGCACGATACTCATGCCATCAAACGCCACTTCAACATTACGCCGCACCAGCTCCGCACGCTCCGGGGAATCCTCGTCGAGGATCGGGTTGGTGTTGTTGATGTGGATAAGTACCTTGCGCTGCTCGGGCAACTGCTCCAGCACTTCGAGCATGCCGCCGGGGCCGTTCTGCGCCAGGTGGCCCATCTCGCGACCGGTGCGGGTGCCGACGCCACGGCGCTGCATTTCATCGTCATCCCACAGCGTGCCGTCGACCAGCAGGCAATCGCTGCCCGCCATGATTTCCAGCAGCGGCGCATCGACCTTGCCCAGCCCCGGCGCGTAGAACAGCTTGCCGCCGGTGTTGAGGTCTTCAACGATCAAACCGATGTTGTCGCCCGGATGCGGATCGAAACGGTGCGGCGAATACGGCGGCGCGGCGCTGCGCAATGGCAGCGGGGTGAAACGCAGGTTCGGGCAGGCCGCTACGGTGAAGCTCTGATCGAGCTCGATACGGTTCCAGTCCAGCCCGCCATTCCAGTGGGTGAGCATCTTGAACAGGGGAAAACCGGTGCTCAGGTCTTCGTGAACCATGTCCGTGCACCAGACCTGATGCGGGCAGCCTTCGCGCAGGCTGAGCAGGCCGGTGGTGTGGTCGATCTGGCTGTCCATCAGGATGATCGCGCTGATGCCGGTGTCGCGCAGGGCGCGGCCCGGTTGCAGCGGGGCGAAGCTTTGCAGTTGCGCGCGGATGTCCGGCGAGGCATTGCACAACACCCAGTTCACGCCGTCATCGGAAATGGCGATGGACGATTGGGTGCGGGCCTTGGCGTTCAGGCTGCCGTCGCGAAAACCTGCGCAGTTGACGCAGTTGCAGTTCCACTGCGGAAAACCGCCACCGGCGGCCGAACCCAGAATCTGGACGAACATGAACGCTCCATCATTTCAACGCGGAAAATAAAACGCCTCGGCGAGCCGAGGCGTTGCACTGCGATTCTGCGTAAGCAGAACTCAGCGGCTGGCGAAGTACATGGTGACTTCGAAGCCGATACGCAGGTCGGTGTAAGCAGGTTTGGTCCAGGCCATGAGATGTCTCCTTCTGAGGGTTGGGATAGCGCTATCCATAGTTATAGTCCACGGCAGCGCGGTGATGTTCCAATTAGTTAGGCGGCTATGTTACTCAAAATTTCAACGCCGTGACCCGTGAATCTTTGAGAAAGCTCCTTGCAGCCTCGGTAATGATCAGTTTGCCGCTTGCCACGGTGTGCCCGGCATCGATTCATTGGCCAGGCAATGCCAGCCGCCCTCGGCACTGATCAGACGCTGCGCAGCATCGAGCAAAGCCTGGCGATTCAGCTGCTGGATCGCCGCGACCAACTGCTCACGGTAATCCGACGAATGGCCAGCGAGTTTGCCCTGCCACAGCAGCTCGGCGGCATCCTTGGTGGACAGTGTGGCGTCGTCGAACTGACCGGCGAGGCTTTGGCGCTGCTGCTTGAGGCTTGCGTCATCGAGCGTTTCGATCAACGCGGGGATGTTTTTCAGGAACTCTTGAATGTGTTCGAGCAACTTGGCGGCCGAAGTCGTCGGCGATTGCACGCCAAACACAATCGCGGTCCTGCCGTGCAATTGACGCAGCGCGCTGAACACGGCGTACCCCAATTGCAATTCGACGCGCAGGCGCTGGTAAAAAGGCGTCTGGCACACCTGAGCCAGAAGGCGCCATGCTGCTTCATCAGCGATGTCGCTGCTGGCAGTCGGGCAGATCAGCAGCAAGGCGTGTTCGCTGGAGGCCGTGTTGATCTGGCTCCAGTGGTACTGGGCTTGGGTGATCGGTGTCACCGGTAGCTGATTGTCCGGTGTGCCGGGAATGCGGCTCAGCGCCAAGCCCAAGGCTGACTGGGTGGATTGGTTAAGGCCTAGAGCGAGGCCGTCCCAGCGCGAAGTGGTCCACAGCTGATTGGCCTCATCGCTGGTTTCGATCGTGGGCAGGCATTTCTCTGGCAACGCTTCGAGTAGTTGGCGGATCGGCATCGACGGTATCTGCACCGCGTCGCGCGGCGAATCGGCGTCGATCATCGTCAGACATTTCAGCGCATGCTCGAGGATGCTGGGCATCGGTTCCTGTAGTCCGGTCATTTTCAGCAGGCATTGGTTACCTGCGGCGCTGAAAGACAAGTCCACTCCGGCTTCGGACGCATCCTGTCGGGTCTGGCGCAGACTTCGCTGCAATCTTGCGCGCAGATCGGCGCTGGCCGCCGTCTCGACCTGCCAGCGCAGATAGATCGCGCCCTCATCGCTGTTGTCCGGCAGGGCCAGGCTGAACTGCATTGGCGATCGCTCGCGACGACTGCGTGAGCGATCCTGGGCGAAGGTGCGCAGGCCACGGTGGGCGCTGGTCTGGCCGCGAATCAGCCCGGCGTTGGCCAGCGGTTCACTGGCGCGCAAGAAAGGGTTGGCGGCGGGTAGATGCCAATGATCGCTGAAGTTATCCACAACGCCGATTTCGCGAAGGATGTGCTCAAGTGCGGCAGCGCCGGATTCGGACAGGCCGAATGCTTGCTGCTCGATGTCGGTTCGCGCCAGTTGCAACGCGCCGCTGACTTGCTGCTGGCGCTGAAGCAGGGCGGCGTATTCCTCGCGCAACGGCGTCCAGTCCTGACGGGCGAAGAAGCTCAGCCAATCCAGCAGGCGTTCGCGAATGGTATCCAGGCGGTCGCCGCCAGCATTGAATTGAAGATGCAGCAGCGCTTGGCCGGCGAACTGGTAAAGCGGCGTGGCTTTCAGGCTGTCAGCCAGACTCTGTTGATGCAGGTATGCGAGCAATCCACCAGGTTTTGCGCTATTCAACCAATGACAGAGAAAAGCCATCGCCTCGGCGGATGACTCGGGCAACGCGTCGAAAGCAAATAACAGGTTTGTGTGAGCGCCGACCTGTTGATAACTTTTCACTGCCAACGGTGGCGGTGCGGCCTGGGCAACTTTATCCCCAACCGGCAACACCGCTGCGAATTGCTGCGCCAGCTCCCGAAGCTCATCGATACTTTGCGGCCCGACCAGACTGAGGGTCATTTGCCCGGTTCGATAAAACCGCTGATGGAAGTCTTGCAGCGCCGACTGAAACCCAGGCGATTCGACCTGCAAGCTGTCCCGATTGCCCGCATGAAACCCCCGCAACGGATGCTCCGCTGGCAAACCTTCATACAAGGCAAACTGCTGTTGCGCTGTCTGATCCTGCGACCAGGCGACAAACTCCGCCTGCAGCACTTCCCGTTCACGCAGTTGATCGTCCAGATTCATACGTGGCCGGGCGAGCATGTCTGACAGACGCTCGAGCCCCGCGCTGAAGGACGACACAGGCAACTCGAAGAAAAAGTCCGTGGTGCGCTCACGGGTGCTGGCATTCACTTGGCCGCCGTGACGTTGCACGTAGGCCATCAGCCCTTCGTCTGTGGGAAAACGCTCGGTGCCGAGAAACAGCAAGTGCTCAAGAAAATGCGCCAACCCCGGCCATGCCAATGGCACGTCATGGCTGCCGGCCGCCACGCGCAACGCGGCAGCGCTGCGCTTGAGACCGGGCACGTGGTGCAGGTTCACGCGCAGGCCGTTGGCCAGGGTTTCAGAGTGGGGGCGGAGATGAGTCGGCGCGGGCATGGGCACTTCCAGAACAATGAAGTGCTCATGCTAGCGGATTAGCGGCGGTTGAGCGCGCCGTAAAGCTCCGGGCGGCGATCGCTGAGATAGCGATTGGCCTGACGTGAGTCGTTCATCAATTGGCGGTCCAGTTCACCGACGATCAACGCTTCGTCCAGACCTGCCAGGGCGATGCGGCTGCCGTCCGGCGCGGCAATGCTGCTTTGCCCACAGTACTGAATATCGCCTTCATGGCCGCAGTAATTGGCGTAAGCCACGTAGCACTGATTTTCGAAGGCTCGGGCACGCACGGTGACATCGGCAACGAAATCGAACGGAATCATGTTGGCCGTCGGCACCACAATCAGCTCGGCGCCGGTCAAGGCCAGGCGCCGCGCGTTTTCCGGAAACTCCAGGTCGTAGCAGATCAGGAAGCCGAGCTTCCAGCCGTTCAATTCAACCACCGGCAAGTCGGAGTCACCGGGGCTGAACATCGACCGGTCGAGGTCGCCGAACAGGTGTGACTTGCGGTAATTGCACAGGCGCTCGCCATGGGCGTCGATCAGTTGCACGGCGTTGTAGATCTGACCGTCGGCGGTGCGCTCCGGATAACCGTAAACGATCGCCAGACCCGCAGCCTTGGCAATCCGGCCGATCTGCTGCGCCCATTCACCGTTATAGACCTCGGCCAGCGTGCTCACCGCTTCGGCGCCGATGTTGTAGCCGGTCATGAACATCTCCGGCAGCACCAGCAGGTCGGCGCCCTTGGCCTCCATCGCTACCTGATGCAGGCGCTGCAGGTTGGCGGCGGGGTCCAGTGGCAGCGGTGGACATTGGTAAACGGCTACGCGCATCGGGGAATCCTCTTACTCGGGCAGGGCGATAGGGCCGATGTCTTTGAACACATCACCCGGGCCCGGGTTCTCTTTATGTGTCGAGCCGCCGAAATGTTTCATGATGCCCCACACCGCGTTGAGCGAAGTCTGCACTGCGCCTTCGACCCACGCCGGTGTCCACGACACGTCGTCGCCGGCGATGAAAATCCCGCGCTGCTCGGCCGGCATGTCGTCCTGCATGAAGTGCGCGTACATGCGCTGGTTGTAGCGGTAATGGCCGGGCAGGGCGCCTTTGAAGGCACCGAGGAAATACGGATCGGCTTCCCACGACACGGTGATCGGGTCGCCGATGATCCGCGCGGCGATGTCTACTTTCGGGTAGATCTTTTTCAGCGCGTTCAACGCCAGCTCAACGCGTTTTTCCACCGGATGCGGGAGCATTTTCAACGCGTCGCTCATCCACGAGTAAGACAGGCAGATCACCCCCGGCTTGTCGTCGCCGTTGTCGAACAGATAGGTGCCACGGGTCAGGCGATCGGTGAGGGTCATGCTCATCACGTCGCGGCCGGTCTCCGGATCCTTGTCTTTCCAGAATGGCCGGTCGACCATCACGAAGGTTTTCGACGACTGCATGTAGCGCGTGCGGTCGAGGGCCATCCACATCTTCTGCGAGAACAGGGTCTCGTCGCATTCGATCTGAGTGGTCAGCAGCCAGCTCTGGCAGGTTGTCAGGACGGCGGCGTATTCGCGGGTGTCACCGTTGTTGTCGGTAACGGCGAAACGGCCCTCCGGTGCATGAGCAATTTTCTTCACACCGGAACGCGGCGCGCCACGGTGCAGGGATTTCAGGCTGGTGCCGGCCGGCCAGTGCACGCAGCGCTCCGGCACATGGCGCCAAATGCCCTGTGGCACCTGCTCGACGCCACCGACCACCAGGTGTTGGTGATCGTCGCAATTGGTCATTACCACGCGGAAGATTTCCAGCATCGAATTGGGGAAGTCCGAATCCCAGCCGCCGGTGCCGAAACCGACCTGGCCGAACACTTCGCGGTGCTGGAACGACAATTTGGCGAAGGCTTTCGAGGTGGCGACGAAGTCGTAAAAGGTCCGGTCGTCCCACAGCGGCACCAGCTTGTTCCACAGCTCTTTCAGGCGCGGCACATCGCGATCGCGAATGGCTTGCTGAATATCAGAGAACTGCGAACCGGCTTCCAGCGCATCTGCCCAGGCGTCAGCCACTTCCTGAAACAATGCAGGAAGATCCTTCAGGCTTTCGGCGTAATAGGTTTCGCCTTCCAGATCGATCACGGTGCTACCAGAAGCGCCGGTCAACGGGTTGGGAAAAGGCTTGGTTTCGAGGCCGAGCTTGTCGACGTAGTGGTAGAACGCTGTGGAGGACACCGGAAAGCGCATGCCACCGAGCTCGGCGACGATGGCATCGGTGCCGTTGAAGGCCTGCGAGCGCAGACGACCACCGAGTTTCGACGCCTCGTACACCACCGGCTTCAAACCGAGTTTCATCAGTTCATACGCAGCCACCAGACCGGCAATACCCGCGCCGACAATCGCCACCTCAGCGCCATGGTGCTGCTCGGGAATGCTGCCCAGGCCGGCGGGATGCTCGATCCAGTCGTCAAACGCGAACGGAAAGTCCGGACCGAAAATGGTGACTGGTTTTTTTCCGTCTGCAGGATGGCGATTGTTCTTGTTCATGGCTGACCTTGTTGGCGACCCGACGCAGGATTCGCGTCTGAGTATAGGAAAAGATGCCAGCCATTCTAGGGAGCGTGGAGCGCGTTAATAAGACGCAATGTGTCGTCGTTTTGCCTGATTGTTGTGCAGACTGACGATTGCGGGCTGCATACCGACCAAAAAAGTGGGAGCGAGCCTGCTTGCGAAGCGGCTCTGAAATTCACCCGAGAAGCTCGATCAAAATCTTAAACCGGCTGACCCCGATCTATCTTGCTACTCAGAATGATCGACGTCGTGGTCTTCTCCACCCCATCGACGCTGCCAATCTGATCCAGCAACTGATCGAGCTGCTCCGGCGAGTCGGTGCGCAACCACGCCACATAATCAAACTCGCCACTCACCGCACACAGCTGCTGCACCTGCGCCATCGCACTCAAGCGCCGCAGCACGTCCTTGCCGGAACGCGGCTGCACCTTGATCCCGACGTAGGCTTGCAAGCCACCATCGACCACACGCTGACCCAAGCGCACGCCATAACCGGTGATTACCTTGGCCTTTTCCAGCCGGGCCAGACGCGACGTCACCGTCGTGCGAGCAATGCCTAGCTGACGGGCGAGCATGGCCACGCTTTCGCGGGCGTTGATTTGCAGCGCGGCGATTAGCTGGCGGTCGATTTCGTCGAGGCTGGGGTGGCGAGTGTCTGGCAAGGGGGACTCCGGTGGCGTGGGCGATGAGATTGCCGATGGTACAGGGTCAAGCGCATTGGGGCATATTTGGAACCTATCGCTCGAAGGGAGGGATAACGGCTGTGACGGTTGCTCTTGTCAGGTTCAAGGGCTATGATCGGTACGTCAGCACAGACCGGAACTTTGCAAGCAAAGGGTGTTGATTTCGGTGGCGCAAGCCACTCCTAGCCAGTGAGCGGGATAAGCGGGAAACCGTAAAAGGACAGGCCGATATTTCAGATTTACAGAAAGCCCCGTTGCGCAAGCATCGGGGCTTTTTGCTTTCTCTCACACGGATTTCCCCGCGTTACGCATTTCCAGAATGTAGCGGACGTTATGTGGTTTTCCTTTCGGCAGCTTCGAGCGTCCCCATTCAGCGACCTCGTAGGCGGAAATAATCCGGAGTTTGAGAAAGTTCGTTGTATTTTGCGGCTTGCTGATCGAAAAAAAGACCGCGTAGTCATGCAAATCAAGGCAGTAATAGCGCTGACTGTTTTCGACGTAGAAGGGCACAGCCAAGCCTTTAAAAAAGCGTTTTTGCAGGTAGTCCGTGATCTGGCTGCTGTAGTAGTGGCGGTCTGCACAAAAATACCGGACTTCTCCTCTGTGTCTTAGTGGCAGGCCGTGACCTTTGTCATCGGTAAAACAGTGGAACCCGAATTCAAACCTGACGACAAGCTGCTGCTCCGCCACTTCAAATGTCTGTTCAAAAGGCTGTAGATGCGCCATGCAATATCTGCGTCCGCCAATAATCAGGTCTTTCCATTCCATTGTTACTGTCGCCGGACGTATTGATTTCTAGGGATTTCCAAGCCCGGTCGCTGATAAGCAGCGACGTCTCGAGAGTATCCCTGCGAAGACATCATCAACAGATGTCTAACCGCTCAAAACCGCAGCTTAGGATCTTTCCTACAGCTCTGGTTAGGTCTTCCGAACATTGCGCCCGTCGAGACGAAACCCAGCCACTCGCCCACAAAAAAGCCGCGCATTCAGCGCGGCTTTTCAATTTGGTGGGCCCACACGGACTCGAACCGTGGACCAAAGGATTATGAGTCCTCTGCTCTAACCAACTGAGCTATAGGCCCTCAGTAGGCCGCGGATTATAGCGACGGTTTCGCGGCTGTGCTATCCGAAAAATCCGATACGGTTACATGCAGAAACGTCGCGGCGAATTCCTCCGGGGGCAGCGGCAGGCTGACGATGTAGCCCTGGATCTGTTCACAACCTTCTGCGGCGAGGAATTGTTGTTGCGCCTGTGTTTCCACGCCTTCGGCAATCACGGTGAATTGCATGCTGCGACCGAGCGCGATGATGGCGCGTACGATCGCTGCGTCGTGGGGGTCGTCAGGCAGTCCGCGGACGAAGGATTGATCAATCTTGAGGATGTCCAGCGGCAGGCGTTTGAGGTAGCTGAGCGAGGAGTAGCCGGTGCCGAAGTCGTCGATCGCCAGTTGCACGCCGAGGTGTTTGAGTTGGTGCAGCACCGCCAGCGCCTCTTCGGCCTGACTCATGATGAAATTCTCGGTAATTTCCAGTTGCAGTAAATCCGGCCTGAGGCGGTTGTCCTTGAGCAGTTGTTCGATGCGCACCAACAGGTTGGGCTGACGCAATTGCGCACCGGCGAGGTTTACCGAAAGCGGCCCCAACGGTTGGTAGATCTCGTTCCACTCGAACATCTGCCGGCAAGCAGTCTCCAGCACCCAGTCACCGATCTGCAGGATCATGCCGTTTTCTTCCGCCAACGGAATGAAATGCTCGGGCGGAACGTCGCCGAAGGTCGGGTGGCGCCAGCGAATCAGCGCCTCTGCGCCGACCAGACTGTGATCGACCAGGCTGATTTTCGGTTGGTAATAGAGAAACAGCTCATCGCGCTCGATGGCGCGGCGCAGTTCGTGTTCCAGCGCTATGCGCTCGCTGGCCTGGGCGGTGAGGTCGCGGGTGTAGCTTTCGACGCGGTTGCGTCCTTTGGCTTTGGAGCGGTACATCGCCGCGTCGGCGTTTTTCACCAGCGTGGCCACGTCGCAACCGTCGCGGGGATAGAGGCTGGTGCCGATGCTGGCGCTGATAAAGAACTCGTGTTCGCCGGCCTGGAACGGCGCGCCGAAGCAGTTGAGCAGTTTCGTCGCGATGTTGTCGGCGTCGCTGGCTTGCTGCAAGCCCGGCAACAGGATGATGAACTCGTCGCCGCCCAACCGTGCGACCGTGTCGATATCGCGCAGTTGCTCTTTCAAGCGCACGGCGATGCCCTTGAGCAACAGGTCGCCGACCGGGTGGCCGAGGCTGTCGTTGATATGTTTGAAGCGGTCGAGATCGAGAAACAGCACCGCGCCCTGGCCGCCATTTTCCTGCTGGCTGGTCAGGGCCATTTGCAGGCGGCTCTCGAACAAGGTGCGGTTTGGCAAACCGGTGAGCGGGTCGTGGTGGGCCTGATAATCGAGTTTGGCCTGGGCGTGCTTGAGGCTGGAAATATCGGCGAACACCGCGACGAAGTGAGTGATGAACTTGTCGCGATTGCGCACCGCGCTGATCGTCAGCCAGCTCGGGTACAGCTCGCCGTTCTTGCGCCGGTTGGAAATCTCGCCTTGCCAGTGGCCTTCGTCGGTCAATTGGTGCCACATCGCCGCGTAGAAAGCGCTGTCATGCAACCCGGATGCTAGCAAGCGTGGCGTGTGGCCCAGCGCTTCACTTTCGCTGTAACCGGTGATTTCGGTGAAAGCGCGATTGACGGCGCTGATGTGTTGTTGGGTATCGGTGATCAACACGCCTTCTGCGGTACTCTCGAAAACGGTCGCTGCCTGCTGCAGTTTTTCCTGCATGAGATGGCGTTCGGTGATGTCGCGGGCGATGGTCAGCATGCAATCCTCGTCGCCGATCGGCAGCGGGCGACTGGACACTTCGCACAGGCGAATCTGCCCGTCGCTGCGACGGATGTGGCAAGTGAAGTCGCGGACAAACCCGTCGCGCTTTAACAGATCGAGCATCTGTTTGCGTTCGTTGAGGTTGACCCAGATGCCCAGATCCAGCGTTGAACGATCCACCGACATGGCGCTGTTGAAACCGGTGATGCGGCTGAAGCCCTCGTTGACCTCCAACAGCAGGCCGTCGCTCTGACGCGACAGCAACAGACCGTAGGGCGACGCATGGAAAGCCTTGGCGAATTTTTCTTCAGAAGTTTGCAGTTGCTGTTGGGTTTCCTTGAGCTGGCTGATGTCGCGCACCACGACTACCAGCGCCGGCGTGGTATCGAGGTCGAAAGGCTCGGCGGAAATCAGCCCGGTGAACAACTGGCCGTTGTTGCGGCGAAAGGGCATTTCCAGATTACGGATACTGCCGGCCTGCAAACGCTGCAAGAGGCCCGGCCCGACGCCGGGGATGCCCCAGATATTGAGGTTGGTGGCGGTCTGGCCGATCACGTCCTCGGCCCTGAGGCCGATCTGCTCCTCGAAGGCCTCGTTGACCTCCAGCAGGCAGCCGTCGGACAGGCGTGCAATCACCAGAATGTCCGGGCATTGCTCGAACACCGAAGCGAACTTCTGCTCGGACAGCCGTAGCGCTTCTTCGGTGCGTTTGATTTCGCTGATATCGATCATCAACCCGCGCATCACCGGTTCGTGGCCATGCTCGATCAGGCTGACAATGTCGCGTACCCACAGGCAGCGGCCGTCGGCGGTGATTACGCGATAGTCGACGATGTGATCGCGGCCCTGGCGCAGCGCTTCCCTGCAATAGTTCTGCGTGCGGGTCAGGTCGGCCGGGTGAATGATGTTGTGCCAGAAACCCGGAATCAGCCAGTGAGACTGTGGATACCCGAGCAAGTCTTCAGCATGGGGCGAAACATAGCTGTAGGTGAAGTCGCTCATCCGCGCTTCCCAGGCGATGGCTGACAAGCTCTCCACCAGGCCGCGGTAGTGATATTCGCTGCTGCGCAGCTCTTGTTCGAGGTCGATGCGCCGGCTGATTTCCGAGCTCAGGCGGCGGTTGATGCGAATCACCACGGCGAGGATCGTCATCAGCAGCAACAGACCGGGCAGACCGTACATCAGCAGGTCCGACCAGAATGTGCGGTGGTCGAGCACATTACCGACCCAATGTTCCTGGATGCTACTGATTTCCGCCGGGGACATGTCGGCGAGGACTTTATCAAGTATCCCGACCAGCACCTTGTTGTCGCGGGGCACGGCCATCGCCAATTGATAGCGATATGGGGTTTCGCCGCTGACGTAGAGGCCGTCGAGCTTGAGTTGGCGCAGGCTCCAGACGCTGGAAGCGAGATCGCCGACCACCGCGTCCACTTCATCGGTCGCCAAAGCTTGCAGCGCCGAGCTGACATTGGGCATGGCGACCAGATTCAGATCGGGGTGGTGAGTACGCAGCAGTTCGTGGGGGGCGTAGTTTTCCACCACGGCGATTTTCAGACCGTACAGGTCGTCGAGTTTGCGCGGCTGGGCGCCGCCGACATGGGCAAGGATGACGATCGGGAAGTCGAGGTACGGCCGGGTAAATGCCAGGTAATTCTGGCGCTCCGGCGTGGACATGATCCCTGGCAGCAAATCGATCTTGCCTTTTTTCACCTGCTCCAGCACCACCGTCCAGCTTGCCGGTTCGATCGGCGTCAGCTTGATCGCCAGGCGCTGGCGAATCACGTCGATATAGTCAGCGGCCAGACCCTGATAGCGGTTCTGATCGTCTCGAAATTCGAAAGGCGGCCACGACGCGTCGACACCCAGGCGCAAGTCAGGGTGAGCCGCCAGCCAGCTGCGTTCTTCATCGGTGAGAGTCAGCGCGTCAGCCGTGGCGGTGCAGATCATCAATGACAGCAGAAAAAGCACGGGCGCCAGTCTGGGCATAACGCTCTCGTCACGGCTTGGGGATGATTGTTTCGAGTGTAGACGGGGTACGCGGTGGGGAGGGCGGAGCGGGGCATTTAATCTGCCATAAAACAAAACCCCCGGCCTGGGCCGGGGGTTCTGGTATCACTCGTCGAGGAAGGAGCGCAGATGCTCGCTTCGCGTCGGATGGCGCAGCTTGCGCAGCGCCTTGGCTTCGATCTGACGGATCCGCTCACGCGTTACGTCAAACTGTTTGCCTACTTCTTCGAGCGTGTGGTCGGTGTTCATGTCAATACCGAAACGCATGCGCAGTACCTTGGCTTCACGGGCAGTGAGGCCGGACAGCACTTCGCGAGTCGCTTCCTTCAGACTTTCCACCGTGGCGACATCGATTGGCGACTGCATGGTCGAGTCTTCGATGAAGTCGCCCAGATGGGAGTCTTCGTCATCACCGATCGGGGTTTCCATGGAGATCGGCTCTTTGGCGATCTTCAGTACCTTGCGGATCTTGTCCTCAGGCATTTCCATGCGTTCGCCCAGCTCTTCCGGAGTCGGTTCGCGACCCATTTCCTGCAACATCTGCCGGGAAATACGGTTGAGCTTGTTGATCGTCTCGATCATGTGCACCGGAATACGGATGGTGCGCGCCTGGTCGGCGATCGAGCGAGTGATCGCCTGACGGATCCACCAGGTGGCATAAGTCGAGAACTTGTAACCGCGACGGTATTCGAACTTGTCCACCGCCTTCATCAGACCGATGTTGCCTTCCTGGATCAGATCGAGGAATTGCAGGCCGCGGTTGGTGTACTTCTTGGCGATCGAGATCACCAGACGCAGGTTGGCTTCAACCATCTCTTTCTTCGCGCGGCGGGCCTTGGCCTCACCGATCGACATGCGACGGTTGATGTCCTTGATTTCCGCGATGGCCAGGCCGGTCTCGGTTTCCAGCGCAATCAGCTTCTGCTGGCAACGGATGATGTCCGGCTGCACGCGACCGATGGCTTCGGCGTACTTGCTCTTGCCTTTGGCCAGGGCGTCGGACCAGCTTTCGTCGACTTCGTTGCCCGGGAACTGACGCAGGAAATCGGCGCGCGGCATACGTGCATCACGTACGCACAGCTGCATGATCGCGCGCTCTTGCTGACGCAGACGATCCAGGGCACTGCGCACACGCTCGACCAGGGCTTCGAATTGCTTCGGCACCAGTTTGATCGGCATGAACAGCTCGGCCAGGGCCAGCAACTCGGCAACCGCTGCCTTGTTGTGACGACCGTGCTTTTTCAGGGCCTTGCGGGTGATTTCCATCTGGTCGGCGACGGCGCCGAAGCGCTGTGCAGCGATGACCGGATCCGGACCGCTTTCGGCTTCTTCTTCGTCATCGGAAGATTCGGCATCATCGTCATCGGTATCGTCGTCGGCCTTGACGGCTTTCGGGTCAACCGGCGGCGGCACTTCTGCCGCAGGCGGCGCGATGCCGTCGTCCGGGTCGATATAACCGCTCAGGACGTCGGACAGGCGACCACCTTCGGTGGTGACGCGGGTGTACTCGGAGAGAATGTGGTCAACCGTGCCAGGGAAGTGCGCAATTGCGCTCATCACTTCACGAATGCCTTCTTCGATCCGCTTGGCGATTTCGATTTCGCCTTCACGGGTCAGAAGCTCGACCGTACCCATTTCACGCATGTACATGCGCACCGGGTCAGTGGTGCGACCGATATCGGTCTCCACCGCCGCCAACGCAGCGGCTGCTTCTTCCGCAGCGGCCTCGTCGGTATCGGCGTCGGCCAACATAAGGGCGTCCGCATCCGGAGCACTCTCGTGTACGGGGATCCCCATGTCGTTAATCATGCGGATGATGTCTTCCACCTGCTCCGGATCTGAAATATCCTCGGGCAGGTGGTCGTTGACCTCGGCGTAAGTCAGATACTTCTGCTCACGACCCAGTTTGATCAACTCAATAATACGAGACTGCTGTTGCGCTTTTCCGGACATAACACCCTATCCACTGAAGGTCTTGGCGGGCAAAAAACAAGCCGAGGATTATACCTGAGCTATGACCTCACGCGCCAGTTGAGGTCGGGTTTGATGCGGAAACATTGCGACTTAAAAGGTCGCGCAGTTGATTTTTCTCTTCGACGCTCAGTTCGCTTTGCCGCGCTTTCCTGAGTAACTGTTCGAGATTTCGCTCGCGTTGGCGGGCGGACAAGCTAGTAATGGTGTCGAAAAACTGTTGTTCAAGGTTATCTCCGTCAATCAGCCATTCCTTTTCTGCCAGCGCCTTGAGCAAGCGACCCTGTTCAGTGCCGTGCCATCGCGCGATCAACTGAAATGAGTTTAGCTTGGGATTCTTCTGTACGGCTTCGAGCAGCGCCACAAGCAACTGGGCGTTGGTCTGATTTTCATCGGCAATATGCCCGGCGTCCTCGACGCGCTTGGCTAGTTGCGGATGATGGAGCAATGTTCTCAATGCCGTCAGGGTCGGCGATTCAACGCCAATCGGCGTGCGCGGGCGCTGCTGTTCGCGATCGCCACCACGCTTGCCGTTCTTGTCCCACGGTTTCTTGTCCCACTTCTTGCCGCCGGCGCCGGGTTTCTTCGGCGTCCATTCCTGCTGCGGCGCGTACATGTCCTGTGCCTGCGGCTGATGGTAGTCGCTGTAGTCCGGCATGGCGTCGTAATCGAAGCCCGGATCGTAGGCGGGCGGTGCTTCCTGCGGCGCACTCTGAACCAATTGGCTGACGGTTTCGCTGCTCAGGCCGGTAATCTCGGTCAGGCGCTGACGCATGAGGATGCGCAGGTTCGCGCCCGGCACCTTGTCGATCAATGGTGCGGCGAGGGTGGCCATGTGCGCCTTGCCCTCAAGAGAGCGCGGGTCGGATTCTTCGGTCAGTTGCTGGAAAAAATAATCGGCCAGCGGCTGCGCGTGCTGATTGATGCGCGCCATGAATGCGTCGGTGCCTTCGGCGCGAACCAGGGTGTCCGGGTCTTCGCCTTCGGGCAAAAACAGGAACCGCGCGCGACGACCGTCCTGCAGGCACGGCAGGGTCGCTTCCAGTGCACGCCAGGCTGCGTTGCGGCCGGCCTGGTCGCCGTCGAAGCAGAACAATACGTTCGGGACGACGCGGAACAGGCGTTTCAAATGTTCTTCGCTGGTCGCGGTACCCAGTGTGGCGACGGCATTGCGCAAGCCTTGCTGGGCGAGGGCGATGACGTCCATATAACCCTCGACGACGATGATTTCGTCGAGGTTGCGATTGTTCTTGCGTGCTTCATAAAGGCCGTAGAGTTCCTGGCCTTTATGGAATACCGGGGTTTCCGGTGAGTTCAGGTACTTGGGCTTGTCGTCGCCCAGTACGCGACCGCCGAAGGCGATGATCCGTCCACGGGTGTCGCGGATCGGGAACATCACGCGATCGCGGAAGCGATCATAGCGCTTGCCGGTTTCGGCGTTCTCGATCAGCAGGCCGGCTTCGATCATGGCCTTCTGTTGCAGCGTGTCGCTGCTCAGATGCTTGAGCAGGTTGTCCCAGCCTGGCGGCGCAAAGCCGAGGCCGAAATCCCGAGCGATCTCGCCGGTCAGGCCGCGGCCCTTGAGGTAATCCACCGCAGCCTTGCGCGACGGATGACTCTTGAGTGCCTGCCGGTAAAAATCAGCGGCGGCGGTGAGCAGCGGGTACAGCGGCGAATCGGTCGGCTGACGCGGCTTGCGCTCGCGGCCGCTTTCTTCGCGGGGGATTTCCATGCCGGCGGCTTTGGCCAGATCTTCGACGGCCTGGGGGAAGTCCAGGTTGTCGTGATCCATGAGAAAGCCGAGGGCGTTGCCGCCGGCGCCGCAACCGAAGCAGTAATAGAACTGCTTGTCGGGGCTGACGCTGAACGACGGGGTTTTCTCTTTGTGGAACGGGCAGCAGGCGGTGTAGTTCTTGCCGGCCTTCTTCAATTGCACGCGCGAGCTGACCACGTCGACGATGTCGGTGCGGTTCAGCAGGTCGTCAATGAAGCTCTGGGGAATCAGCCCGGCCATGGCGTTCTCGTTGTCTGCGCTGCAATAAATCCGTTGCGACAGGCTGTCGGACGCGGGCCATTGCTGGAAACGCACAAAAAGTGCGGCTCGACCGGTGTCGTCTGCGTGATCGCTGTCGGGAAGTGTATCTGCCGAAAATCCACTGACGTTAGTACCTATCAGTCTTCGACTATTTGAAAGTGTTGCGCTGAATCCGCTGACGGCCGGTTGTCGGCCTCGGATAGCTCAATAAAGCGGGCACGCATGCAGGTGCCTTGGGCTGATCGTCGTAAGAGGAATCAGTGGGTGTGCTCGTCAGTAGCCTTGAAAGGCTCGTCAGAAAAGACGTGCACCGCTGGCAAAAGAGCCAGGCCTGACGCGGTGAAGCAGATTTGTCTCGGTCGCATCGGCGGCGTCGACGGTGAAGCATCAAGCGTTTTACGCAAATGCCATTAGCCCGGCTGAGGGCCGGGCTTAGGCAAGAAGCTTGCTACGAACGTCTGTGGATTAGTACAGACGAACGGCGCGGCGCTGTTCGCGCTGAACTTTCTTGGCGTGACGCTTAACAGCGGCTGCTGCTTTGCGCTTACGCTCAGAAGTTGGCTTCTCGTAAAATTCGCGGCTACGAACTTCAGCCAGTACACCGGCTTTTTCGCAGGAGCGCTTGAAACGACGCAGAGCTACGTCGAAGGGTTCGTTCTCTTTTACTTTGACGGCTGGCATCCAGAGCTACCTTCATTCATTACCGGGGTCAACATCCTCGCGGCAAAAGAGCACTTGAAGACGTCGGTTTTTAAGGGTTGCGGATGTTAACCCCTCATCGCTCGGAATGCAAAGCCTCTGATCGAAAACCGCTGGTCGGGGCATCACGTGGCGACTATTATGCGCGCCTTCGAATTCAGCCTAAACAAGGCGCAAACCCATGCTAGTACTGGGATTAGAAACCTCCTGCGACGAAACCGGCGTCGCATTGTATGACAGTGAACGCGGTCTGCTGGCCGACGCGCTGTTCAGTCAGATCGACCTGCACCGAGTCTATGGCGGTGTGGTGCCGGAGCTGGCCTCGCGTGACCATGTCAAACGCATGCTGCCCTTGATCCGTCAGGTGTTGGCCGAGGCCGACTGTGTGCCGACCGAGATCGACGCAATCGCCTACACCGCAGGTCCTGGCCTGGTCGGCGCGCTGCTGGTCGGTGCCTCCTGCGCGCAGGCGCTGGCGTTTGCCTGGGGCATTCCGGCGCTTGGCGTGCACCATATGGAGGGCCACTTGCTGGCTCCGATGCTGGAGCCGAAACCGCCGCAATTCCCGTTCGTCGCTTTGTTGGTGTCCGGTGGCCATACGCAGTTGGTTCAGGTCGACGGCATTGGCCAATACAGCCTGCTCGGCGAGACGCTCGACGATGCGGCCGGTGAAGCCTTCGACAAAACCGCAAAGATGATGGGCCTCAATTACCCCGGTGGGCCGGAAATCGCCAAACTGGCCGAGAAGGGCGTCGCAGGACGTTTCACTTTTCCGCGTCCGATGTGTGATCGCCCAGGTCTGGACTTCAGCTTCAGCGGCTTGAAAACCTTCGCCCTCAACACGTGGCAGCAATGCGTCAGCGCCGGGGACGACGGCGAGCAAGCCCGTTGCGACATCGCGCTGGCATTCCAGCAGGCCGTGGTGGAGACTTTGACCATCAAGTGTAAGCGCGCCCTGAAACAGGCAGGCATGAAGCGGCTGGTGATTGCCGGCGGCGTCAGCGCCAACAAGGCGTTGCGGGTTTCGCTGGAAAAGATGCTCGGCGATATGAAGGGCGATGTGTTCTATGCGCGCCCGGAGTTCTGCACCGACAATGGCGCGATGATCGCGTTTGCCGGTTGTCAGCGCCTGAAGGCTGGTCAGCAGGAAAGTCTGGCAATCACCGTGCAGGCACGCTGGCCAATGGAGCAGTTGTCGGCGCTGTAATGAGCGGCGCTCATGAACGGCAGTCAGAAATGCCGTTCGCGCCCGGCAAACAGGTCGCGTAGATTGCCGCGATGGCGCCAGACAATCAGCAAGGTCAGCGCGCTCATTGGCAGCAAGGCTTCCGGCTCTTGCCAGGCCAGCAACGGCAGGGTCAGTGGCGTGGCAATCAGCGCCGCCAGCGAGCTGGTGCGGGTCAGGTAGAACGTCAGTAGCCAGGCACACACGGCCAGCAGTGCGGCGGGTGGATACAGGCCGAGCAGCATGCCGGCGGCAGTGGCAACGCCTTTGCCGCCGCGGAAGCGAAAGTACAAAGGGAACAGGTGACCGATCACGGCGCACACGCCAATCCACGCCTGATCCTGCAGTGAGAGGCCCGCGCTCGAGGCGATCAGCACCGGCAGCAGGCCTTTGCACAGATCACCGAGCAGGGTCAGGATCGCCAGTTTGCGACCGGCCAGGCGCAGCATGTTGGTGGCGCCGGCATTACCCGAGCCACTCATTCGCGGATCCGGATTTCCGGTCAGGCGGCTGAGCAAAATGGCGAAGGACAGCGAGCCGAGCAGGTAGGCGAGAATCGCCAGTAACCAAAACATGCTAACTATTCCGGGCGAGGACGCCCTGATTCTAACGGCGCATCGCGCCCTTGTCGTGCAGCGGAGAGAAGTGCTTGGACAGAGTGTTTATCGAGGGCCTGGAAGTTGACACCGTGATCGGTGCCTACGACTGGGAGCGGGGCATCCGTCAGTGCCTGCGTCTTGATCTGAGCTTCGCCTGGGACAATCGCCCGGCCGCCGCCGGTGACGACCTGACCCTGGCGCTCGATTACGCCAGTGTTTCCACGCGCATTCAGGCCTTTGCCGAGCAGGCGCAGTTCCAACTGGTCGAAACCTTTGCCGAGCGTCTGGTTGAAGTGCTGATGGCCGAATTCAAGATCACCTGGGTGCGACTGAAACTGACCAAGCCGGGCGCGGTGCCGGCGGCCAAGGGTGGTGTGGGTGTGGAGATCGAGCGCGGATGTCGCTGACTCAGGTCTATCTCGGGCTCGGTAGCAATATCGAGCGCGAAACCCATTTGCGCGCAGGTCTCGATGCGCTGGCCACGTTCCTGGTGGATATCCGTTGTTCGGCGGTGTTCGAGAGCCAGCCGGTGGGCATCAAGAGCGGGCCGTTCTTCAATTTCGTGGTCTCGGCCTACACCGATCTGCCGTTGATGGAGCTTGATCGCCGCTTGAAATTCATCGAGGCAGACAACGGTCGCTATGCACCGGATCGCAAGGGCTTGCCGCTGGATATCGACGTGCTGCTGTATGGCGATCTGGTCGGTAACTTCGACGGATTGGTACTGCCGCGTGCGGAAATTTTGAAAAATGCCTTTGTGCTGTGGCCGTTGTCGTTGATTGCGCCGGAGCGGGTGCATCCGGGGGTGGGCAAGAGCTTTGCGATGTTGTGGGCTGAGGCGCAGATTGATCAGGTGTTGGCGCCGGTTGCGTTCGAATGGCGGGGGGAGCAGCTCACGCCTTCGGATTTGCGGTGATATCAAATTCGCTTTCGCGAGCAGGCTCGCTCCCACATTGGATCGAGGTCTCCGGTGGGAGCGAGCCTGCTCGCAAAGTTTTTTATCAGGCTGTCGCCGCCTCTTTGTAGGCTTTCAACGCCTTCAGTCGTTCCCGCTTCAGCGCTTCGCCCAGTTCAGGCCCCTTGAATCCCTGCTCCAGCAACGGCTGCACGGCCACTTCTCGTGCAGCTTTCGCCGCTCCGCGCAAATAATCTGCCTGTGGATAACTGCGCTGCTCCAGGCCCTTGCGGCCACGGGCATCCATCTCGCACGCGGCGATAAACTCTTCGAATCGTTGCGGCCGGCGATAGATATCGAAACTCTGCAGCAACTCCAGCAGCGTCGAGGCTTTCAGCTCCAGCGCCCGGTGCCCATGGGTGTGGTATTGCCCGACCAGCAGCGCCAGTTCCTGACAGTCTTTGGGGACTTTGAAGCGCTCGTTGACCGCTTTGATCAGCTTCAGCCCGGTGTGCTCATGGGCGATATGCCTGGGCCATTCTTCTTCCGGCGTCAGGCCTTTGCCCAAGTCGTGCAGGAGGCAGGCCCAGCGCACTGTCAGTGGTTGTTTGTACAGGGATGATTGCTCCAGCACGCTCAGAGTGTGCAGGCCCGTGTCGATTTCCGGGTGATGGGTCTCTGGCTGCGGCACGCCGAACAAGGCGTCGACTTCCGGCATTAGCTCTTTGAGTGCGCCACAGTCGCGCAAGACCTGGATGAACACCTGCGGGTGGTCTTCCATCAATGCTCGAGAAATCTCCTTCCAGCTACGTTCGGCAGTCAGCGCTTGTAGTTCGCCGGACTCACTGAGCTGGCGCATCAAGTCCATGGTCTCATCGGCGACCGTAAAGCCCAATCCTGCGTAGCGCGCAGCAAAACGGGCAACACGCAGGACACGGAGCGGATCTTCGGCGAATGCCGGGGATACATGGCGCAGGATTCGTGCTTCGAGGTCGCGTTGACCATGATACGGATCGGTCAGGTTGAGCTGATCGTCCTCGGCCATGGCATTGATCGTCAGGTCGCGTCGAATCAGGTCTTCTTCGAGCGTGACTTCGGGACTTGCGTAGAAAGTGAAACCGCCGTAACCGCGACCGCTTTTGCGCTCGGTGCGGGCGAGGGCGTATTCCTCACCGGTTTTCGGGTGCAGAAACACCGGGAAATCCGCGCCGACCGGGCGGAATCCCTGGGCGAGCATTTCTTCAGTGGTCGCACCGACCACGACCCGGTCGACATCAGTGACCGGCAACCCTAACAGGCGATCACGTACCGCGCCGCCAACCTTGTAAACCTGCATAAAAAACCTCCGTCAGTCCGACAGGATAACCCTTGCGTCAGACTTTCGGAGGCCAGAATCGGATCAAAGATGAATCACGGCCAGATCGAGCCGGCCGTAATCGCCCTCGCTGTGTTCACTGCGCGGCGGCACGTGATGGGTTTTCATGATCTGGTCGCCTTGCAGGGTTTCCAGATGAATGTCGAAGCCCCAGAGCCGGTGCAGGTGCTTGAGCACTTCCTCGGTGGAGTCGCCCAATGGTTTGCGGTCGTGCTGCTGATGGCGCAGGGTCAGCGAGCGATCACCGCGCCGGTCGATGCTGTAGATCTGCACGTTCGGCTCACGATTGCCGAGGTTGTACTGCGCTGCCAGGGTTTCCCGGATGATGCGGTAGCCGCCCTCATCATGAATGGCCGGCACCAGCAGATCGTCTTTCTGGTCATCATCGAGAATGCTGAACAGCTTCAGATCGCGGATCACCTTCGGCGACAGGTACTGCAGGATGAAGCTCTCATCCTTGAAACTGCTCATGGCGAACTTGATGGTCGACAGCCAGTCGGAACCGGCGATGTCCGGGAACCAGCGGCGATCCTCTTCGGTAGGCTCTTCGCACATGCGCCGAATGTCGCGGTACATGGCGAAACCCAAGGCATAGGGGTTGATGCCGCTGTAGTACGGACTGTCGAAACCCGGTTGGAATACCACGCTGGTGTGCGAGGTGAGGAATTCCATCATGAAGCCGTCGGTGACCAGGCCTTCGTCGTACAAATCATTCATCAGCGTGTAATGCCAGAACGTTGCCCAGCCTTCGTTCATGACCTGGGTCTGGCGCTGTGGATAGAAATACTGGGCGATCTTGCGCACGATGCGCACGATCTCGCGCTGCCACGGCTCCAGCAGCGGTGCGTGTTTCTCAATGAAATAAAGGATGTTTTCCTGCGGCTCGGCTGGGAAGCGGGCGTTGTCCTTGTCGCTGTATTTGTCCGCGCCTTTGGGAATGGTGCGCCACAGATCATTGATCTGCTTTTGCAGGTGCTCTTCACGATCCTTTTGCCGCCGGCGCTCTTCTTCGGCGGAGATCGGATACGGACGCTTGTAGCGGTCGACGCCGTAATTCATCAAGGCATGGCAGGAATCGAGCAGATCTTCCACGGCGTCGATGCCGTGGCGTTCCTCGCACTGCATGATGTACTGCTTGGCGAACACCAGGTAATCAATGATCGAACTGGCATCGGTCCAGGTGCGGAACAGGTAGTTGCCCTTGAAGAAGCTGTTGTGGCCATAGCAGGCATGGGCCACTACCAGCGCCTGCATGCAGATGGTGTTTTCTTCCATCAGATAGGCGATGCACGGATCCGAGTTGATCACGATCTCGTAAGCCAGGCCCATCTGTCCGCGACTGTAGGATTTCTCTGTGCTGAGGAAGTGTTTGCCGTAGGACCAGTGGTGATAACCCAGCGGCATGCCCACCGAGGCATAGGCGTCCATCATCTGCTCGGCGGTGATCACTTCGATCTGGTTGGGATAGGTGTCCAGAGCATAGCGGGCCGCGATCCGGGCGATTTCGCGGTCGTAGGTCTGGATCAGCTCGAATGTCCATTCGGAGCCGGTGGAAATGGGTTGGCGTTTCTGCTCTTTGGCGGTCATGTCACTAACCTGCGCTGGAAGAGTTCACGGAAGACCGGATAGATATCTCCGGCCGAGACCAGTTGCTGCTGGGCAAACGTGTCAGAGAAGGCTTCGGCGATGCGTTCGTATTCGTACCACAGGGCCTGATGTTCGCGCGGGGTGATCTCCACATAAGTGTAGTACTGCACAAACGGCATGATCTGGTTGATCAGGATGTCGCGGCAGATCGGCGAATCGTCGTTCCAGTTGTCGCCGTCGGAGGCCTGAGCGGCGTAGATGTTCCACTCGTTGCTCGGATAGCGCTCGGCCATGATTTCCTGCATCAGCTTCAGGGCGCTGGAAACGATGGTGCCGCCGGTCTCGCGAGAATAGAAAAACTCCTCCTCATCCACCTCTCGGGCGCTGGTGTGGTGACGGATGAACACCACGTCAATCTTGTCGTAGTTACGCTTGAGAAACAGGTACAGCAAGATGAAAAAGCGCTTGGCGATGTCCTTGGTCGCCTGCGTCATCGAACCGGAAACGTCCATCAGGCAGAACATCACTGCTTTGGAACTGGGGTTGGGTTGCTTGACCAGCAGGTTGTATTTCAAGTCGAAGGTATCTAGGAACGGCACGCGGTGAATGCGTGCGCTGAGTTTCTCGATTTCAGCCTCGAGTTCCTGGATATCGCCGAAGTTGTCCGGTTCTTCGCGCTTGAGCCGTGCCAGCTCTTCCTTGGCTTCGCGCAATTTCGCGCGGCTGCTGCCAGACAGGGCGATACGACGCGCATGCGCTGAGCGCAGGGTGCGGATGATGTTGATCCGCGACGGATTGCCCTCGTTGCTGATCCCGGCGCGTACGGTTTTGAATGTGTCGGTGCCGGTCAGGTTGCGTTTGACCAGGTTCGGCAGTTCCAGGTCTTCGAACATGAATTCGAGAAACTCTTCCTGCGTGATCTGGAAGACGAACTCGTCCATGCCTTCGCCGGAATTCCCCGCCTTGCCCGGACCGCGTCCACCGCCGCCTCCCGGTGGACGAGCGATATGTTCACCGGCCGTGAACTCTTTGTTACCGGGGTGCACCACGGTTTGCTTGCCGCCGCGTCCATGATGAAGCACCGGTTCGTCGATATCGCGGCCGGGAATGCTGATCTGTTCACCGTGCTCCATATCCGTGATGGAACGGCGACTGACTGCCTCTTCGACAGCCTTCTTGATGTGGTCACGGTAGCGTCGCAGAAAACGCTGGCGGTTCACCGTGCTCTTGTTCTTGCCATTGAGGCGTCGGTCGATCACATAGCTCATAAGGCCCCTCCGGGGAGCTTCAAGTTTTGAGCTGCAAGCTGCAAGTAGAAGCGAATGCCCGTGTTTTCGGGTTCACGCGCTTTGTTCTTGCAGCTTGTGGCTTATAGCTTGCAGCTGCCTCACTGCGACTTGCGGACCCGCAGGTACCATTCGGACAGCAGGCGTACCTGTTTATCGGTGTAGCCACGTTCAACCATTCGCGTAACGAAGTCGTTGTGTTTCTGCTGATCCTCCTTGCTGGCCTTGGCGTTGAAACTGATGACGGGCAGCAGGTCTTCGGTGTTGGAGAACATTTTCTTCTCGATGACCACCCGCAGTTTTTCGTAGCTGAGCCACGTCGGGTTCTTGCCGTTGTTGTTGGCCCGGGCGCGCAGGACGAAGTTGACGATTTCGTTGCGGAAATCCTTCGGATTGCTGATCCCGGCCGGTTTTTCGATTTTCTCCAGTTCTTCGTTCAGCGCCACGCGGTTGAGAATCTCGCCGGTTTCCGGGTCGCGATACTCCTGATCCTGAATCCAGAAATCCGCATACAGCACGTAGCGGTCGAAGATGTTCTGACCGTATTCGCTGTAGGACTCCAGATAAGCGGTCTGGATTTCCTTGCCGATGAATTCGATGTAGCGTGGCGCCAGGTATTCCTTCAGATAGCGCAGGTAACGTTCGCGGGTTTCGGCCTGGAACTGTTCCTGTTCGATCTGCTGCTCCAGCACGTAGAGCAGGTGCACCGGGTTGGCGGCGATTTCATGCGGATCGAAGTTGAACACCTTGGAGAGGATCTTGAAGGCGAAGCGGGTCGACAGGCCGTTCATGCCTTCGTCGACACCGGCCGAATCGCGATACTCCTGAATCGACTTGGCTTTTGGATCGGTATCCTTGAGGTTTTCACCGTCGTAGACGCGCATCTTCGAATAGATGTTGGAGTTTTCCGGCTCCTTGAGGCGCGACAGCACGGTGAATTGCGCAAGCATTTTCAAGGTGTCCGGTGCGCAGTGCGCCTTGGACAAGGAACTGTTGAACAGGAGTTTGTCGTAGATCTTCACTTCATCGCTGACGCGCAGGCAGTACGGCACTTTGACGATGTAGATCCGGTCGATGAACGCCTCGTTGTTCTTGTTGTTGCGGAAGGTGTGCCACTCCGACTCGTTGGAGTGAGCCAGCAAGATCCCGGTGAACGGAATCGCGCCGAGGCCTTCGGTACTGTTGTAGTTGCCCTCCTGAGTAGCGGTCAGCAATGGGTGCAGCACCTTGATCGGCGCCTTGAACATTTCGACGAATTCCATCAGGCCCTGGTTGGCCCGGCACAGCGCACCGGAGTAGCTGTAAGCGTCGGCGTCGTTCTGCGGAAACTCTTCAAGCTTGCGGATATCGACTTTGCCGACCAGCGCCGAGATGTCCTGGTTGTTCTCGTCACCGGGTTCGGTCTTGGCAACCGCAATCTGATTGAGGATCGACGGGTACAGCTTGACCACGCGGAACTGGCTGATGTCGCCGCCGAATTCGGCCAGTCGCTTGGTCGCCCAGGGCGACATGATGGTGTTCAGATAGCGACGTGGGATACCGAAGTCTTCCTCGAGGATCGCGCCATCTTCAGTGGCGTTGAACAGACCCAGAGGTGATTCGAAGACCGGCGAGCCCTTGATGGCGTAGAAGGGCACTTTTTCCATCAGCTGTTTCAGCTTCTCGGCCAGGGACGATTTACCGCCGCCAACGGGGCCGAGCAGATAAAGAATCTGTTTCTTCTCTTCCAGGCCTTGGGCGGCGTGGCGGAAATACGAGACGATCTGGTCGATGCATTCTTCCATCCCGTGGAAGTCTTCAAAGGCCGGATAGCGGCGGATCACCTTGTTGGAGAAGATGCGCGACAGCCTCGAATTGGTCGAAGTGTCGAGCAGTTCCGGTTCGCCGATCGCCATCAATAGACGTTCGGCGGCGGAAACGTAGGCGCTGCGATCGTTTTTGCACAACTCCAGGTACTCCTGCAGAGAGAGTTCTTCCTGGCGTGTGGATTCGAAGCGTTGTTGGAAGTGGCTAAAGATACTCATGACGTCACCTCGCTCGATACGTGGAGCCGACGCCGGATCACTCAGTCGATGCTGGCAGCAGTCGCTGTGGCAGCTGCTGTTTACCCCCCAGAATTCTCCCACGGTCGACAAACCGCGAAAGCTACTCCCGATGATCCGCGCGCCGGTGTACCGGCTCTCCCCTGATTTGGATGGCCTGCGCTTAAGGATAGTTGGGAATTCGAGAGGTAAAGGCGAGATACGTAATTAGTTGTGGCAGACCGTTCGTCTGCCGCGCGCAGGCCCACGGCAGCCGGGGCCTGCGCGGCGCAAAAAATTTATTCGTCGGTGCCTTGCGCGGTTTCCGACGGATAAGTCGTACGCCACAGCTCAAAGCCGCCGTCCATGCTGTAAACGTCGGAGAAGCCTTGGCTGACAAGATAGGCGGCTGCGCCCTGACTGGAATTGCCGTGGTAGCAAACCACGACGGTCGGTGCATCAAGGTCGGCGCGTTGAATGAAAGCGTGCAGCGAATGGTTGTCGAGATGCTTCGAACCGCTGATGTGCAGCGCGGCGAAGGTCGCTGGATCGCGTACGTCAACCACGACGGCGCCTTGTTCACGCAGGGCCTGCGCCTGTTCCGGGGGGATTCGTTTGAATTCGGTCATGACAAAGTTCCTGTTGCTCAGCTGAAGGCGCAGTCTAACGCGAGGCGTTGACGGGCGAATCGTTAGGGGAAAGTGGGGCGACTGATGGCGCAAGCCCGCCGTGCTCGTCGCATTTGCATGACAGACGTTCGCCGCTGTCGACGTTCATCAGCGTCAGGCTGCCGCCCCATACGCATCCGGTGTCCAGCGCGGAAATGCCCGGCTCGTGGATATTGCCCTCGAGCGCAGCCCAGTGACCGAAGATGATGCGCAGGCCTTTGGTCTTGCGCTCCTTGTGCTGAAACCACGGCTTGTAGCCGGGCGGGGCGCTGTCGAGGCCTTCCTTGCTCTTGAGGTCGAGCTTGCCCTCAGCGGTGCAAAAGCGCATGCGCGTGAAGTAATTGGTGATCACCCGCAGGCGATCAATGCCTTTGAGATCGTTGTCCCATTTTGCCGGTTCGTTGCCGTACATGCCGTCAAGGTAGGCGGGGAACACGTTGTCGTCACACAGGGCGGTCTCGACTTCGGCGGCGCACTTCAACGCACGGCGCAGCGACCATTGCGGTGGGATGCCAGCATGGACCATCGCAACATCGCGTGTTTCGTCGTAATGCATCAGCTTCTGCTGGCGCAGCCATTCCATCAATCGCGGGCCGTCGGGGGCCTCGATGATTTCGCGCAAGGTGTCGCTTTTCTTCAAACGCTCGATCTTTTTCGCGGCGGCCAGCAGATGCAAATCGTGATTGCCGAGGACACAGACCAGCGACTCGCGCATCTCGTAGAGAAAGCGCAGGGTTTCCAGCGACTGCGGGCCGCGGTTGACCAGATCGCCGACCAGCCATAGCCGATCCAGCACCGGGTCGAAGGCAACTTGCTTGAGCAGGCACTTGAGCGGTTCGAGGCAGCCTTGCAGGTCACCGACGGCGTAAGTCGTCATCAGTGCAGGGCTCCGGGTACGGCGAGGCGAAACGGTTTGATGACGGCATCGAAATGTTTGCCGTCATCGGCGCGCATTTGATAAGTGCCCTGCATGGTGCCGACCTTGGTGGTCATCACCGTGCCGCTGGTATACGTGTGGCTCTTGCCTGCATCGATCAACGGTTGCTGGCCGACGACGCCTTCACCGCGCACGTGTTCGACATGGCCGTCACCATCGGTAATCACCCAGTGCCGGGACAGAAGCTTGGCCGCAATCTCGCCGTTGTTCTGTACGGTGATGGTGTAGGCGAAGGCGAAACGGTCGTGCTCGGGTTGCGATTGGTCTGCCAGATAGTGGGTGACGACGCTGACATCGACCTGATAACGGGAATCGGACATGCAAGAGGGCCTTAACGAAGCGGAACGCGGGGCGTAGCTGATGGGGAATCAGTCTAGGCAAGTATCGGGCAGTAAACCAGAGTGGTGTGCTGCCCGATAGCGTTCATCGCGGGTCAGTCGGCGGCGGGAGCTGCCGGGACCTGTATCGCGAGCTGGTCGGCCAGACGCACGAATGCGGCCAGATCCAGTTGCTCGGGACGCAGGCTGCCATCAACGCCAGCGGCTTCGATCTCGGCGTTGCTGAGCAATTGCTTGAGGGTATTGCGCAAGGTTTTGCGGCGCTGGTTGAAGGCTTCGCGCACCACGCGCTCCAGCAGCTTGTGATCCTTGGCCGGGTGCGGCAGAACCGCGTGGGGCACCAGACGAACGATTGCCGAGTCGACTTTCGGCGGTGGATTGAATGCGCCCGGGCCGACGTTGAACAGATGTTCCACGCGGCAATGGTACTGAACCATGATCGACAGACGACCCCAGTCGCCGCCACCCGGGCCTGCGGCCAGGCGCTCGACCACTTCTTTCTGCAACATGAAGTGCATGTCACGAATGATGCCGGCGTTGTTCAGCAGGTGAAAAATCAACGGCGTGGAGATGTTGTACGGCAGGTTGCCGACCACCCGCAGGCTGTTTGGCGCGGCGTTCAGTGTATTGAAGTCGAACTTCAGCGCATCGCCCTGATGCAGGTTGAAATTACTCATGCCGGCAAACTGCTGATTGAGGATCGGGATCAGATCCTTGTCCAGCTCCACCACGTCGAGTTGCGCGCCGGAGCCCAGCAAACCTTGGGTCAGCGCACCCTGACCGGGGCCGATTTCCAGCAGGCGGTCGTCAGGCTTGGCGTGAATGGAGCGCAGAATGCGGTCGATAACGCCGGCATCGTGGAGGAAGTTCTGACCAAAGCGTTTGCGCGCCTTGTGTTGGTATTGCTCGTTCATAAACGGGTCTCGGCCATCTGGTAGGCGGTTTCCAGGGCGACTTGCAGGCTGCCGGTGTCGATCCTGCCGCTGCCGGCCAGATCCAGGGCGGTGCCATGGTCGACCGAGGTGCGGATGATCGGCAGGCCCAGCGTCACGTTGACGGCAGCGCCGAAGCCTTTGTACTTGAGCACGGGCAAGCCCTGGTCGTGGTACATCGCCAGCACTGCGTCGCAGTGCTCCAGATATTTGGGGGTAAACAGAGTGTCGGCAGGCAGCGGGCCACGAAGGTCCATGCCCTCGCCGCGCAGGCGCTCTAATGTCGGTTCGATGATGTCGATTTCTTCATGGCCCAGGTGGCCGCCTTCACCGGCGTGCGGGTTGAGGCCGCAGACCAGGATGCGGGGCCGGGCGATGCCGAATTTCTCTTGCAGGTCGGCGTGCAGGATTCGCGTCACGCGCTCCAGCCGTTCCGGGGTAATCGCGTCAGCAATCTCGCGCAGAGGCAGATGCGTGGTGACCAGCGCCACGCGCAAACCGCGAGTGGCAAGCATCATCACTACTTGCGCGGTGTGCGTCAGCTCGGCAAGGAATTCTGTGTGTCCGGAGAACGCGATACCCGACTCGTTGATCACACCTTTGTGCACCGGCGCGGTGATCATCCCGGCGAAGTCGCCGTTCAGGCAGCCGTTGCCGGCGCGGGTCAAGGTTTCGAGGACGAATGCCGCGTTGGCCTTGTCCAGTTGCCCGGCGATTACCGGTGCGCTGAGCGGCGTGTCCCAGACGTACAGGCTGTTGGCCGGCGCTGAAACATATGGCCACTGCCCCGGCGCGACATCCAGCAGATTGACGGCCAGCCCCAGCTGCGCGGCCCGCTCAAGGAGCAGGTCGCGGCTGGTGATGGCAATCAGGGGATGTGGCTGGGCTTGCGAGGCGAGCAGCAGGCACAGGTCGGGACCGATGCCGGCTGGTTCGCCGGGTGTCAGCGCGAAACGCTTGGGTTTCACTGCGCTGCCTGGTCTGCACCAGGGAGTTTGATCTCTACGTACGCTTCGTCACGGATCTGACGCAGCCAGGTTTGCAGCTCTTCGTCGTATTTGCGGTTCCGCAGTACGGACATCGCTTGCTGCTCACGGGCCTGCTCGGTGCCGTCAGTGGCGCGACGGCCAAGGACTTCCAGCACGTGCCAGCCGTATTGGGTCTGGAATGGCTTGGACAGCTGACCTTGTGGGGTCGAAGCCATCACTTCGCGGAATTCCGGTACCAGCACGTTCGGGTCGATCCAGTTCAGGTCGCCGCCGTTGAGGGCGGAACCCGGGTCTTCCGAGTAGTTTTTCGCCAGCTCGGCAAAGTCTTCGCCGGCGGTGATGCGGTCATACAACGATTGCACCAGTGCCTTGGTCTTGGCTTCGTCGCGGATCGGGCTCGGCTTGACCAGGATGTGACGCACATGCACTTCGTCGCGCATCTGCGCTTCGCCGCCACGTTTGCCCAGCAGCTTCAGAATGATGAAGCCGCCCGGTGTACGCGCAGGCTGAGTAATGTCGCCAACGGCCATGCTGCTCAATTCACGATCGAACGGCGGTGGCAGTTGCGCGGCTTTACGCCAGCCCATCTCGCCGCCTTCCAGCGCGTTGTCGCTACCGGATTTGGCCACGGCCATCTGACCGAAGTCGGCGCCTTGCTTGAGCTGCTGGTATACATCCATGGCCTGACGATAAGCGCTCTGAATCGCTTCGGAGTTGGCGCTTTCAGGGGTTGGAATCAGGATGTTGGCCAGGTGCAGTTCTTCGGACAGTTGCATCTTGCCGAGGTCAGAGGCGAGGAAGTTCTTCACTTCCTGCTCGGACACCTGGATACGCTCCGCCACACGACGCTGACGCACACGGCTGATGATCATCTCGCGCTTGATCTGATCACGGGCGTCGTCATAGTTCAGGCCATCGCGAGCCAGCGCAGCACGGAACTGATCAACAGTCATGTTGTTGCGTTGGGCGATGGTGCCGACAGCCTGGTTCAGCTCTTCGTCAGTAATGCGGATGCCGGAACGTTCGCCGATCTGCAGTTGCAGGTTTTCGACGATCAGGCGCTCAAGCACTTGCTGATCGAGCACGCCGGGAGGCGGCAGGCCGCCACCGCGCTTGGCGATGGTCTGCTGAACTTCGTGAACGCGCTGGTCCAGTTGGCTCTGCATGACCACGTCGTTATCGACGATCGCCACCACTTTATCGATGGACTGTACGGCGGCGTTGGCCGCCGTACCCAGGAACAACGCGCCCAGCAGCACCGGGCGCAGACAATCAGAAAGCTTGGTCTTCACGTTCACGATAACCTTGAATGCCTTTGTCGAGGAAGCTCTCTACCTTGGCGCCAGTCAGGCCGCCGAGTCCCTTCAGAACAATTTGGAGGAAGACGCCATGGTCGCCTTTTTCGTTTTGCGGAGCTTCCTGGCTGAACTCGTCATAGGAAACCCAGTAACGATTGATCAGGCGCAGTTTCCAGCAGCAGTTGTCGTATTCGAAACCACCGAAGGCTTCCAGCGTGCGATTGCGGTTGTAGTCGTACTGCCAGCGACTGATGGCGTTCCACTGCGGAACGATCGGCCAGATGACCGAGAAGTCATGCTGCTGGATCTTGTAGTAGTCCTTCACGTAGCCAGGTTGGCCCGGGGTGCCATAGTCACCGCCGCCCACAGACCATTTACCAGTGTTCTGGTCATAACGGACCTGGTCATTACGGTAGCGATAACCAACGTTGATGACTTTGTTCGGATTGTCTTCCGGCTGATAGTGGAACATCGCGCTGCCGGAGCGTGGGCTGCGGCTGTCCGGGTCCCAGTTGTAGTCGGCAGTGGTGCGCCAATCGCGGTTCCAGCGGTATTCGTATTCCAGCGCGTATGGCGAAACGTCGGATTTCGCGTCGTCACGATCGTTGAAAGCGATACCCGGCAGTTGAACCTTGCGATCCTTGAAGTACAGAGCCTGGCCGACGCTGATGCGCTGACGCTCGAAACCGTTGTCTTCAATCCAGCGACTGGTTACGCCCAGCGACAGTTTGTTCTCGTCGCCGACACGGTCGGCGCCGGAGAAGCGGTTGTCGCGGAACAGCGAGGCGTAGTTGAAGGTGTATTCGCTGGTGTCGAAAACCGGAATGTCTTCCTGATCAACCTCAGGTACATAGAGGTAGAACAGGCGAGGTTCCAAGGTCTGACGATAGTTCTTGCCGAAATACGAGGTGTTGCGGTCGAAGTACAGGCCACCATCGATGCTGGCGATCGGTACGCCACGGTTCTGGTTGCTGTCGAACTCGCCGTTGAGCTTTCTCTGTTCTGCGGTCATCGCATCGATCTGCGATTTGCCGGTGTTGTCCAGATCAAGCTGATACTGCGTGTACTGGTACTTCAGCGATGGCTTGAGGAAGCCATACGTCCAGTTCATCGGCAGGCTGACGCCCGGCTTCAGATTCAAACGATCGCCATTGGCGCGAGCCAGGCCAGTGATGTTGTTGTCCAGGCGCGACTCGGTAGTGATGCCGTCTTCCTGTACAAACGTGCCGCTACGCAGGTCGCGATCAAAGCGAACCAGCTCGGTCTCGTAATCGAAATTCAGACCTTCCGGGTGATACGGCAGCTGACCATTGAAGGTGATCTGCGGCAGACGGCCATATGGTGTGATGTTCGAAACGGTCGCCAGTTGATACTGCTGAGCGTTGAGGCGTGCGGTGTAGTTGTCGCCACGATAAGTGACCGAGCCCTGCTGATTGACGAAGTCGTCGCTCTTGACGCCGATCTGGTCGGTTTGCAGGTCCTGGAAGTAATACGGATCGCTGATCTTGGTGTAGTCAACCTGGGTCAGCACGCGGGAATCGAGACCGCCCTTGTGCTGCCAGTTGTACATGTAGCGAGTCTCGTTGTAGTCGGACTGGCGCTTGCGATCGTCGTTCTCATCGTTGAGGTACGATGCACCGAACTGCCCTTCACTCGACTTGGTCAGGTAGCGGAACTCGCCTTCCACCAGCATGCCGCGCTTGCTCATGTAGCGCGGGTACAACGTGGCGTCGTAGTTCGGCGCCAGGTTGAAGTAGTACGGGGTCACCAGCATGAAGCCGGTGTCGCTGCCCGAGCCGATGGTCGGCGGCAGGAAACCTGACTGGCGACGGTCGTCGATCGGGAAGTAGATGTACGGGGTGTACAGAATCGGGATGTCTTTGACGCGCAACGTCACGTTGGTCGCGGTACCGAAACCGGTGGCCGGGTTCAGGGTGATGTTGTTGCCCTTGAGCTGCCAGGCGTTGCTGTTCGGTTCGCACGTGGTGTACGTACCGTCCTTCAAGCGGATGATCGCGTTTTCGGCACGCTTGGCATACAGCGCGTTACCGCGGATGCGCGATTTGTGCATCACGTATTCGGCGTTGTCGACCTTGGCTTCACCGGTGTCGAGCTGTACATCGGCGTGGTCGCCGACGATCAGCGCGCCGTTGTCACGGATGCGCACGTTGCCGGCCAGTTCGCCACGGCTCTCGGCCTGATACAGGTTGGCCTCGTCGGCTTCGACCTGCATGCTGCCCTGACGCATGACCACGTCACCGGCGAGGCTGGCGACTTGTGTGTCCTGCTCATAACGCGACGCTTTGGCACCGATGAAGGTCGGCGCGTCACTTTTATTCGTCTTGTCATTCATGCCAGGACGAATCGGTTCGATATAGGAACCAGAGCAGTAAGGACCAGTCTCGGCCAATTGGGCGGCGCTGAGCTTCTCGCGCGGAACCCAGTCGAGGTGACTGTAGTCTTCGCTACGGGATTTCAGGCCGCGGCCCTTGGACTCGGTGACCAGTGCGGTTTTCGCGCCAGTGTCGGCGTCGGAACCCTTGTCAGCCGCAGGCTCGCCGGCAGCGCTGACGGCACTGCCGTCATGCACCGGACGCGGCGGCAACGCCGCGGCGGGCGACTTGGGCGCACAGTCCCAGCCACCCGTAGCCGAGACGGAGCAGTCATACTGCTCGGCGGCAACAACGAATTGACTGGCCAGAGGTTGCATAGCCAGCAGACTGCCGGTTACCAACAACGGAAATTTTTTACGAAACGCGGGGGATTTCAATGCCATCTTATTAGTCCGGGCTTCCTGCGTGCCATCTGCCCGCGGTGTGGGCCGCACGCCTCTCGATGGTCTGAAAAAGATGCTGGATAATAAAGCATGACCCGCTTGACGGCTAGCGCCGTCGGAGACCCTTGCAATGCCTGACCAAGATGTACGCTTGCAACACCTGAAAGTTTGGCTCGATGAGCAGTTGGCAAAGCTGTTTGCCGAGCAGGGCTGGGGCACCGTGCCCCCGGCCACGTTGACCGCGGCCAGCAGCGACGCGAGTTTCCGCCGCTACTTCCGCTGGGAGGGCGATGGTCGCAGCTTCGTGGTGATGGACGCGCCGCCACCCCAGGAAAACTGCAAACCGTTCGTGGATATCGCTTTTTTGCTGGCGAAATCCGGAATTAATGTGCCGAAAATTTACGCCGAAGACCTCGAGCGCGGTTTTCTTTTGCTCAATGACCTGGGCAACAAGACCTATCTCGACGTCATCGATGGCGAAAATGCCGACGCGTTATTCCACGATGCCCTGCAAGCGCTGTTGGCTTTTCAACAGTTGCCGATGGTTGCGCCGTTGCCCAGTTACGACGTCGCCTTGTTGCGTCGCGAGCTGGAACTGTTCCCCGAGTGGTACGTCAAGCGCGAGCTGGGCGTCGAGTTCGATGCGGCCCAGCAGCAACAATGGCAGCACATCAGCGAGTTGCTGATCGACAGCGCGCTGGCGCAGCCGAAAGTGCTGGTGCACCGCGACTACATGCCGCGCAACCTGATGCTCAGCGAGCCCAACCCTGGCGTGCTGGATTTCCAGGACGCGGTGTACGGCCCGGTGACCTACGACGTGACCTGCCTGTTCAAGGATGCTTTCCTCAGCTGGCCGGAAGAACGTGTACGCGGCTGGCTGGAAAGTTACTGGCAGCAGGCCTCGGCACTGGACATTCCGGTGCAGGCCGACTTCGAAGACTTCCTGCGCGCCAGCGACCTGATGGGCGTGCAGCGTCACCTCAAAGTCATCGGCATCTTCGCGCGCATCTGCCACCGCGATGGCAAGCCACGCTATCTGGCGGACGTGCCGCGCTTCTTCTCTTATATAGAAGCAGTGATTGCCCGCCGTCCTGAACTGGCGGGGCTGCAAGCGCTGTTCAGCAGCCTGCGTGCTGGAGCGACGGCATGAAGGCAATGATTCTGGCCGCAGGCAAAGGCGAGCGCATGCGCCCGCTGACCCTGACCACGCCGAAACCGCTGGTGCGTGCCGCTGGCGTGCCGCTGATCGAGTATCACCTGCGCGCCCTCGCGGCCGCAGGCTTCAACGAAATTGTCATCAACCACGCCTGGCTCGGTCAGCAGATCGAGGATCATCTGGGCGACGGTTCGCGTTTCGGCCTGAGTATTCAGTACTCGCCGGAAGGCGAGCCGCTGGAGACCGGTGGCGGGATTTTCCGCGCGCTGTCGTTACTGGGTGACGATGCGTTTCTGGTGGTCAACGGCGACATCTGGACTGATTACGACTTCAGCGTGCTGCACCAGCCGATCAATGGCCTGGCGCATCTGGTGCTGGCGGACAATCCGCCGCATCACCCGAAAGGCGACTTCACTCTCATCGACGGCAAAGTGCAGGACGGCGAGCCTGATGCGCAGACGCTGACCTACAGCGGCATCGCCGTGCTGCATCCGCAGTTGTTCGATGGTTGCAGCGATGGCGCGTTCAAGCTCGCGCCGCTGCTGCGCAACGCCATGGCCAAAGGTGAAGTGACGGGCGAGCGCCTGAAGGGGCATTGGGTGGATGTCGGTACCCACGAGCGTCTGGCCGAAGCCGAAGCTTTGATAGAAGCGAGTCGCTGAGATGCTGTGGCCAGGGACTCTGATTGGAGCCGGAGTGGGGTACGCGATTGCCAGCATTCCGGGGGCCATGCTTGGGGCGTTGTTGGGGCAGGCGCTGGATCGGCGCCTGCACTTGCAGAGCTGGGGACACTTGCGCGAAAAGCTCGGCGGCCGGCCGATGCTGCGCAACGATGAATTGCTGTTCGTGTTGCTCGGGCGTTTGGCCAAGAGCGACGGGCGCGTCACTGACGGGCATATCCAGCAGGCGCGCAACGAAATGCGCGCGCTGGAAATGAGCGAGCCGGCGACACGGCGGGCCATTGCTGCATTCAATCGCGGCAAGTCCGGCAGCGACAATCTGCGCGGCTATCTGCGTCGTTTGAGTGCGCAACCGCATGCGGCTGAAGGCGTGTTGCGTGCCTGTTGGCGAATGGTCTGGGCTGATGGTCGTGCCGGGGTCAGCGAGCGCGAGTTGCTGGCGCAGTGGGGCAAATGGCTCGGCTGGACGGCGCAGCAGGTGCAGGCATTGGCCAGCGATTACGAGCCGGGCAAGCGGCCGATCGTCAGTGCGGCAGTGAGTTACCAAGAGGCAATGAAGTTGCTTGGGGTGTCGGCGAGCAGCGAGCCGGCACAGATCAAGCGCGCTTACCGACGGTTGCTCAGTCGCCATCACCCGGACAAGATCGCCGGCAGTGGCGCGACCCCGGCACAGGTGCGTGAGGCGACCGAGCGGACGCGGGAACTGCATAGCGCCTATACGTTGATTCGCGAGCGGCGGGATTTTCGCTAGAAATTAGATGGGTTTTGCTTGTGCTTGCCTCTTCGCGAGCAGGCTCGCTCCCACATTGAATTTTGCATAGATCCAATGTGGGAGCGAGCCTGTTCGCGAAGAGGGGCGACTCGGTCTGAATGTCAGTCAACAGCCTGAGGATTCAACCAGCCCCGCACCCGCCGAAACAATTGTTCCTGCTCAGCCTTCTTGTCCGGCAACACCTTCAGCGCCACTTGGCTGAACGCCGAGGTCTTCAGACGCTTGCTCGCCTGCATGCGCTCCAGCGCCGCGTTGCGATCCAGCGCTCTGTCCATGTAGAAAATATCCACCGTCGGCAGCTTCAGCGTCGGCGTCAGTTCGGCGAGTGGCGGCAGGGCTTTGGTCGGGACTTGCGCATCGACCATCACCAGTTTTTCCACCTGCGGCGTCTGCCGCTCGCTGAGAAAACGCGCCGCCCAATAAGCGCCGGTGCCGTGGCCGAGCACGACAATGCTGCGCGCGCTCTGCTGTTCGGCGTAGGCAATCGCCGCGTCGATGCGTCCGAAGATGCGATCGGCATCGGCCTTGGCTTGTTCTTCGCTGGTCTCGGCGACCACCTGTTCGGCAACTTCCGCTTCCCCACCAGCGGCTTGCTCGATCGGTTGCGCGGTGGTGGCGTCTTTGCTCGTGGTTTCCGGGGCTTTCGGCGCGGCGGTTGGTTCGATCACGCGCGGAGCAATGGCGTCGCCTTGCAGATCCGGCAGGGTGATACTCAGGCTGCTCCACTCGGCATCCGGCAATTTGCGTCGCAACGGGCTGATTGCCTGCGGCCAGTCAGCGGTTTCGCCAGCACCGGGAACGATGATCACCGCACCTTTGGGCTCGGCGCTGTTGGCCGGTTTCCACAGGGCGAGGAAGGTGTCGCTGCCAGCCTGCAGTTGTTGCTGCTCTTGCGCCGGCAGTTTACGTTGCAGTGCGGCGGCCTCTTCCTGACTACGCTCAAGCAGTGGCTGGCGCTCGGCCGGTTTTTCTTCGGCGGGTTTATCCGTGGCGGCAGGCGCCGGGTCGGCGGCTTCGACGGAAAACGCACAAGGCAGGATCAGCGACAGGCACAATGCTGGCAGTGCCAGGCGGTAGACAGAGGGCATCGGTTATTCCAGGCCAGAAAAGTATCCCGGCAGCCTAATGGGTTGGTCAGAATTTGTCAGTGTATGAGACTTCAATGAAGCGATTTTGCTGCCTGTGGGTTATCGGCTGTTTGTGGTTTCCCTTGATGGGCTGGGCGGCGCCTGCGCCGCCGGCTCATGCCGCGCAATTGTCGCCAGAGCAGCAGCAATGGCTGGCGCAGCACAACGAATTGCGCGTCGGCCTGGTCTTGCAAGCACCCTACGCGACCTACGATCGGCGCCTGCAGCGATTGTCCGGGGCCAATGTCGAGTTGATGAAACTGCTGGCCAACACCCTCGGCGTGGAACTGAGCTGGCGCAACTTTCAGGATCTGGGGGCATTGGAAAACGCTTTGCGCGAGGGCGAGATCGACATCGCTCCGGGCCTCAGCCAGACCCCCAGCGCGCTGCGCCTCTGGCAGTTTTCCGACCCGTACATGCGCGTGCCGCAACTGGTGGTCAGCGACCAGAAAAGCAGCGGCGCGGTCGATCTGGAAAAGCTCGACAGCCAGACCCGCGTCGCCGTGCGCATGCCGAGCAGCACTGCCGACTATATGCGCAGCAACTATCCGCACTTGAATTTGCAAGGCGTGCCGTTGGAACGTCAGGCCTTGCAACTGCTGTTGAGTCAGCAAGCCTCCTACGCGGTGGTCGACGAAGCACAGTTGGGCCGGCTTTCGGTGGAGCCGGAGTTTGCCGAACTGGTGGTGGTTGGCGATATCGGCCTGCCGCAACTGCTGCGTGTGGCCTCGCGGCGCGATTGGCCGGAACTGGCCGGCGTCGTCCAGAGCGCCTTGCGCGCGATCCCGGCCAAGGATCTGGAACAACTGCACAACCAATGGCTGCAGCCGAAATACCCACGGCTGACCGAGTCGCCGGGGTTTTGGCAGAACCTCAGCCTGTTGTTCGCGGTGATGCTGCTCAGTTGCGCGGCAATCGTGGCGTGGCAGCGGCGCCAACAGCACAGCCTCGAACAACGCCTGCTCAGCGCCCGCGAAGACATTGCGTTGCGCGCGGCCAGTGAAGAGGCGCTGCGGCTGACACAGTTTTCCATCGACCAAAGCACCGTCGGCATTCTCTGGGTCAATTGGGACAGCCATGTGCGTTACGCCAACCGCGCGGCGGAAAACATGCTAGGTTATCCCTCGGGCGGGCTGATCGAACGGCCGCTGATCGATTTCGAGCCCGGCCTGCACATGGATCGGTGGCTCAATCTGTGGAAGCGTGCGCGGGCCAGCGAAGAAGGGCCGCTGAGCTTCGAAACCAGCTGCCTGCGCGCCGATGGCAGCGTGTTGCCGGCCGACGTGTCTTTGAGTTTCCTGCGTTTTCGCGACAGTGAATATCTGGTGGTCTACCTCACCGACGTCACCGACCGCCGCCGCGCGCTCGCCGCTTTGCAGGAAAGCGAGGCGCGCCTGCAAGGCATCGCGGCCAACGTCCCGGGTCTGGTGTTCAGGCTGGAGCGGGCACCGGTGACCGGGCAGATCGACTTTGCCTACATCAGTGAGGGCAGCGAAAGTCTGGTCGGTTATGCGCCGGCAGCCATCGCTCATCGCGACATGGGCCTGCGCAGTCTGGTGCACCCCGACGACAAGGCCAGTTATCACCGCACCCAGGATCAGGCGCTGGACACTGACAGCGACTGGTCGTGGCAGGGCCGCATCGTCACGCGCCAGGGTGAGCAGCGCTGGGCCGAGATCAAGGCGATCACCCGCCAGCTGGAGGACGGCGCCTATGTGTGGGACGGCATCGTCTGGGACATCAGCGAAAGCAAACGCATCGAGCTGGAACTGGCGGCCTCGCGCGAGCAACTGCGTGAACTGTCGGCGCACCTGGAGAGCGTGCGCGAAGAAGAGAAGGCGCGCATCGCCCGGGAAGTCCATGATGAGTTGGGACAGATGCTCACCGTGCTGAAACTGGAGACATCGATGTGCGAATTGGCCTACGCGCAACTCGATCCGGGACTCAACGAGCGGCTCAACAGCATGAAACGCCTGATCGCGCAGTTGTTTCAGCTGGTACGCGATGTGGCGACGGCGTTGCGTCCGCCGATCCTTGATGCCGGGATTGCCTCGGCTATCGAGTGGCAGGCTCGGCGTTTCGAGGCGCGCACACAGATACCGTGTCTGGTGCAGGTGCCGGACAACCTGCCGGCACTCAGCGATGCCAAAGCGGTGGGGCTGTTCCGGATTCTACAGGAGGCGCTGACCAATGTGATGCGCCATGCTCAGGCGCACACGGTGGAGCTGACGCTGGAGCTTGCGGGCGATGAATTGTGTCTGACCGTCAGCGATGATGGCGTAGGATTTGTCGCGGCCGAGGGTAGGCCGACGTCGTTTGGCCTGGTCGGCATGCGTGAGCGGGTGCTGATCATGGGCGGGCGGCTGGAGCTGGTGAGTGAGCCGGGGGAGGGCACCAGTCTGGTGGTGCGAGTGCCGGTGAGTGAGGTTTGACATGTTGCGGTGTCTGGACTGGCGCCTTCGCGAGCAAGCTCGCTCCCACAGGGATCTGGGTATGCCTGAATTTTGGAGAAGAACGTGATCCGTGTACTGGTAGCCGAAGACCACACCATCGTCCGCGAGGGCATCAAGCAACTGATCGGCCTGGCCAAGGATCTGCAAGTAGTGGGGGAGGCGAGCAATGGCGAGCAACTGCTCGAAACCCTGCGCAGCGTGCCGTGCGAGGTGGTGCTGCTGGACATCTCCATGCCCGGCGTCAACGGCCTGGAAGCTATCCCGCGCATTCGGGCGCTGAACAATCCGCCGGCGATTCTGGTGCTGTCGATGCACGACGAAGCGCAAATGGCCGCGCGCGCCTTGAAGGTCGGCGCGGCGGGGTATGCGACCAAGGACAGCGATCCGGCGCTGCTGCTCACGGCGATCCGCAAGGTCGCGGCGGGCGGGCGCTACATTGACCCGGAACTGGCCGACCGCATGGTCTTCGAAGTCGGCCTGACCGATACCCGGCCCCTGCATTCGCTGTTGTCAGAACGCGAATTCTCGGTGTTCGAACGCCTGGCCCAAGGCGCCAACGTCAACGACATCGCCCAGCAACTGGCCCTGAGCAGCAAGACCATCAGCACGCACAAGGCGCGGCTGATGCAGAAGCTCAACATCACCTCCTTGGCCGAACTGGTGAAATACGCGATGGAGCACAAACTCCTCTGACCATCACCGCGATCAACTGTGGAAGTGAGCCTGCTCGCGATAGCGTCTTCTCTGAAAACAATTCAGCGACTGATACACCGCTATCGCGAGCAGGCTCACTCCTACAATGGATATGCGTGCGGGCATATCCATTAGCGACAAGCGCTTTTGCCTGTTCTTGCCGCTTGCAGCTTGCCCCTTGCCGCTGCGCTTGCCCAAACGCGCCATCCTTGTAGGGCAATCCCTACCCCCAACCTTCCATTGCGCTTAAGCGATTCTCTCCTGCGCCCCGATTTGCGTGGCCGCCGCCAGCCACTAGGCTTGATGAACAAGCAGTCATCAACAACAAAGGTGTGGGTATGAGCCAGGTCGATACAAGCGCAGGGACCAGTGATGTGCTGGTCAGCTTTCGTGGTGTGCAGAAGAGCTACGACGGCGAGAACCTGATCGTCAAAGACCTCAACCTGGACATTCGCAAGGGCGAATTCCTCACCCTGCTCGGGCCGTCCGGTTCCGGCAAGACCACCAGCCTGATGATGCTCGCCGGGTTCGAAACGCCGACCGCCGGTGAAATCCTCCTGTCCGGGCGTTCGATCAACAACGTGCCCCCGCACAAGCGCGATATCGGCATGGTGTTCCAGAACTACGCGCTGTTCCCGCACATGACTGTCGCGGAGAACCTTGCTTTCCCGTTGACCGTGCGCGGCTTGAATAAAAGCGATGTCAGCGAGCGGGTGAAGAAAGTCCTCAGCATGGTTCAGCTCGACGCGTTCGCCTCGCGCTACCCGGCGCAGTTGTCCGGTGGTCAGCAGCAGCGTGTGGCACTGGCCCGCGCGCTGGTGTTCGAGCCGCAACTGGTGCTGATGGACGAACCGTTGGGCGCCCTCGACAAGCAACTGCGTGAACACATGCAGATGGAGATCAAACACCTGCACCAGCGCCTCGGCGTGACCGTGGTCTACGTGACCCACGATCAGGGTGAAGCGCTGACCATGTCCGACCGCGTCGCGGTGTTCCATCAGGGCGAAATCCAGCAGATCGCCCCGCCGCGCACGCTTTACGAAGAGCCGAAAAACACCTTTGTCGCCAACTTCATTGGCGAGAACAACCGCCTCAACGGTCGCCTGCTCAGCCAGAGCGGCGAGCGCTGCGTGGTCGAATTGGGGCGTGGAGAGAAGGTCGAGGCGCTGGCCGTCAACGTTGGCCAGACCGGCGAACCGGTGACCCTGTCGATCCGTCCGGAGCGCGTCAGCCTCAACGGTTCGAGCGATCAATGCGTCAACCGCTTCTCAGGGAGGGTGGCGGAATTCATCTATCTGGGCGACCACGTCCGGGTGCGCCTGGAAGTCTGCGGCAAGACCGACTTCTTCGTGAAACAACCGATTGCCGAGCTCGATCCTGCGCTCAGCGTCGGCGACGTGGTACCGCTTGGCTGGCAGGTCGAGCACGTTCGTGCGCTCGATCCGCTTTTAGAGGCGCACTAAGCGCCCCGGCAATACCAACACCAACCCTGCACGTGGAGAGAACAATAAATGTTGAGATCCCTGAAGTTCACCGCCCTGACTCTGGGCCTGATGGGTGCGACCGGCGCAATGGCCGCCGGCCCGGACTTGACCGTGGTGTCGTTTGGCGGGGCGAACAAGGCGGCGCAAGTCAAAGCCTTCTATGCACCGTGGGAAGCGGCGGGCAACGGCAAGATCGTTGCTGGCGAATACAACGGCGAGATGGCCAAGGTCAAGGCCATGGTCGACACCAAGAGCGTGTCGTGGGATCTGGTCGAAGTTGAATCGCCAGAGCTGTCCCGGGGTTGCGACGAAGACATGTTCGAGCAACTCGACCCGGCACTGTTCGGCAAGACTGAAGACTACGTCAAGGGCGCCATTCAGCCGTGCGGCGTAGGTTTCTTCGTCTGGTCGACCGTACTGGCTTACAACGCTGACAAGCTGAAAACCGCACCGACCAGTTGGGCGGATTTCTGGGATACGAAGAAATTCCCGGGCAAGCGCGGCCTGCGCAAAGGCGCCAAGTACACCCTCGAATTCGCGCTGATGGCCGATGGTGTGGCGCCGAAAGACGTCTATAAAGAGCTGGCGAGCAAGGGCGGCCAGGATCGCGCCTTCAAGAAGCTCGATGAGCTCAAGCCAAGCATTCAGTGGTGGGAAGCCGGCGCCCAACCGCCGCAGTACCTCGCTTCCGGTGACGTTGTCATGAGCTCGGCCTACAACGGTCGCATCGCTGCCGTGCAAAAAGAATCCAACCTGAAAGTGGTGTGGAACGGCGGCATCTACGACTTCGACGCCTGGGCCATCCCGAAAGGTCTGGATGCCAAACGCGCGGAAGCGGCGAAGAAATTCATCGCCTTCTCGGTGCAGCCGCAGCAGCAAAAGACCTACTCGGAAAACATCGCCTACGGCCCGGCCAACACCCAAGCCGTGCCGCTGCTGGCCAAGGATGTCCTGAAAGACATGCCGACCACCCCGGAAAACATCGCCAACCAAGTGCAGATCGACGTCAGCTTCTGGGCTGACAACGGCGAGCAACTGGAACAGCGTTTCAACTCTTGGGCTGCCAAATAAGCCAAGCATGCGGACCGATGGCTTTCCGGATGATCGTTCCCACGCTCTGCGTGGGAATGCCGCCCGGGACGCTCCGCGTCCCTGTGTGACGCAGAGCGTCACTGGATTCATTCCCACGCAGAGCGTGGGAACGATCACTGGCACAAGTTCGAGGTGGTTCGCCACCTCTGTAACGATCAAAGATTTGCGGAGTACGTCATGGCCATCGCCGTTCCCCTGAACGAGGGCGCCAGCCCCACCTTGAAGCAGAAGCTCAAGCACGCCGAGCGGGTCAACCGCTGGAAAGCCCAGGCGCTGATTGCGCCGCTGGTGCTGTTTCTGCTGCTGGTGTTTCTGGTGCCGATCGTGGCGCTTCTCTATAAAAGCGTCGGCAACCCGGAAGTGGTTGGCGGCATGCCGCGCACTGTCACCGCCATCGCCAGTTGGGACGGTCGTGGTCTGCCGGCCGAGCCGGTGTACAAGGCTGCCAGCGAAGACCTCGCCGAAGCCCGCAAAAACCAGACGCTGGGCGATCTGTCCAAGCGCTTGAACATGGAGTTGGCCGGCTACCGCAGCCTGCTGACCAAAACCGCCCGGGCGCTGCCGTTCGCCAGCGAACCGGCCTCTTATAAAGAAGCGCTGGAAGCGCTCGACGAACGCTGGGGCGACCCGGCCTACTGGCAAGCGGTGAAACGCAACACCAGCAGCATCACTCCGTATTACCTGCTGGCGGCGGTCGATCACCGCATCGATGACCTCGGCGAACTGGCTCCAGCCACCCCGGATCAGGCGATCTACCTCGACATCTTCGCTCGCACCTTCTGGATGGGCCTGGTCATCACCATGATCTGCCTGCTGCTCGCCTATCCACTGGCTTATCTGCTGGCGAACCTGCCTTCGCGGCAGAGCAACCTGCTGATGATTCTGGTGCTGCTGCCGTTCTGGACTTCGATTCTGGTGCGGGTCGCCGCCTGGATCGTGCTGCTGCAATCCGGCGGCCTGATCAATAGTGCGCTGCTGGCCATGGGCATCATTGATAAACCGCTGGAACTGGTGTTCAACCGCACCGGCGTGTACATCTCGATGGTGCACATTCTGCTGCCGTTCATGATTCTGCCGATCTACAGCGTGATGAAAGGCATCTCGCCGACCTACATGCGCGCGGCGATTTCCCTCGGCTGTCATCCGTTCGCCAGTTTCTGGCGGGTGTACTTCCCGCAGACCTACGCCGGTGTTGGCGCCGGCTGCCTGTTGGTGTTCATCCTCGCGATTGGCTACTACATCACCCCGGCGCTGCTCGGCAGCCCGAACGACCAAATGGTCAGCTACTTCGTCGCCTTCTACACCAACACCAGCATCAACTGGGGCATGGCCACCGCGCTCGGCGGGCTGCTGTTGCTGGCGACCGTGGTGCTTTATCTGATCTACAGCTGGCTGGTCGGCGCCAGTCGCCTGCGCCTGAGCTAAGGGGAATTTGCGATGCTGAGTCCTTACATGTCGCCCATCGAACGGGTGTGGTTCTACAGCCTGCGGATTCTCTGCGGCCTGATTCTGTTGTTCCTTATCCTGCCGGTGCTGGTGATCATTCCGCTGTCGTTCAACTCGGGGAGTTTTCTGGTCTATCCGCTGCAGGGTTTCTCGCTGCAGTGGTACCACGACTTCTTCGCCTCGGCGGAATGGATGCGCGCGCTGAAGAACAGCATCATCGTCGCCCCGGCGGCAACGGTGCTGGCGATGATCTTCGGCACGCTGGCGGCGATCGGACTGACCCGTGGCGACTTCCCTGGCAAGTCACTGGTGATGGCGCTGGTGATTTCGCCGATGGTGGTGCCGGTGGTGATCATCGGCGTGGCGAGTTATCTGTTCTTCGCGCCGCTGGGGCTGGGCAACAGCTTCTTCTCGCTGATCGTCGTGCATGCGGTATTGGGTGTGCCGTTTGTGATCATCACCGTGTCGGCGACGTTGCAGGGCTTCAATCACAACCTGGTGCGTGCTGCTGCGAGTCTCGGTGCATCGCCGCTGACTGCATTCCGCCGGGTGACCTTGCCGCTGATTGCGCCGGGAGTGATTTCCGGGGCGCTGTTTGCCTTTGCCACTTCTTTCGATGAAGTGGTGGTGACGCTGTTTCTTGCCGGGCCTGAGCAGGCGACATTGCCTCGGCAGATGTTCAGCGGGATTCGCGAAAACCTCAGTCCGACGATTGCGGCTGCTGCGACGTTGCTGATTGCCTTCTCCGTCATCCTGCTGCTGACGCTGGAATGGCTGCGCGGGCGTAGCGAGAAACTGCGTACTGCGCAAGTCTGAGATCAAGGTCAAAAGCCACCCCTCACCCCAGCCCTCTCCCCAAGGGGGCGAGGGGGAAGGGAGCAGATCTTCGTGGCTTTCGCGGTTGGAGTTCGACTCGGTAATTCAGGTCGATGTATTTCGAGAGTACAACCCGGTCAGTCCCCTCTCCCTCCGGGAGAGGGTTAGGGTGAGGGGCTCTTGATCTTCCTATCCGATCAACCATTCACACCCTGAATAGCAGACAACCCCAAATCCCCAGCTAATCTTGTGCCCAGCTCCCACATCTATAAGAGGCTGCGCACCATGAGTCTGTCCCAGTTCAAAATCGCTCACAAACTGATCACCGGCGCCGCAGCCATCGAGCAACTGGCCGCCGAACTCACCCGCCTGGACATCGATAATCCGCTGATCGTCACCGACGCCGCGCTGGTCAAGTCCGGTACTGTCGAGCTGGCGCTGGTGCAACTCGGCGGGCGCGAATACGAGATTTTCGACCGTGTGCTGCCCGATCCGGAAATCGCCATCGTCGAAGACTGCATGCGCGCCTATCGCGAAGGCGGGCATGACGGTTTGATCGGCCTCGGGGGCGGCAGCGCCATCGACATTGCCAAAAGTGTCGCCGCCTACGCCGGTTACCACGGCGCGCTGGAAGATCTGTTCGGCGTCGACCAGGTGCCGCGCAAGGGCCCGCCGCTGATCGCCATTCCGACCACCGCCGGCACTGGCTCTGAAGTCACCAATGTGGCGATCCTCTCGGACAAGGTCGCGCAGTTGAAGAAAGGCATCGTCAGCGACTATCTGTTGCCGGACGTGGCGCTGGTCAGTCCGCAAATGACCCTGACCTGTCCGCGCAGCGTTACCGCCGCCAGTGGTGTCGATGCACTGGTGCACGCCATCGAATCCTACCTGTCGGTGAATGCCTCGCCGATCACCGATTCCCTCGCCATTGGCGCGATCAAGCTGATCGCCAGCGCCTTGCCCAAGGCCTACGCCAACGGCGCCAACCTGCAAGCGCGCGAAGACATGGCCACCGCCAGCCTCATGGCCGGTATGGCGTTCGGTAACGCCGGGGTCGGTGCGGTGCATGCGTTGGCGTATCCGCTGGGTGGGCGCTTCAACATTGCCCACGGTGTCAGCAATGCCTTGCTGCTGCCCTATGTGATGACCTGGAACAAAATGGCCTGCGTCGAACGCATGCAGGATATTGCCGAAGCCATGGGCGTGAAGACCGCTCATCTGAGCACCAGCGAAGCTGCGGACAAAGCCGTGCAGGCCATGACCGACCTGTGCGCGGCGGTGGAAATCCCTCCGGGGCTGCGCAGTTTCGGCGTGCCGGAGGAAGCGATCCCGGCGATGGCCGTGGAGGCCGCCGGCATCGAGCGGCTGATGCGCAACAATCCGCGCAAGCTCAGCGCCGGCGATATCGAGAAGATCTACCGCGCGGCTTACTGAGGCGCGATCGCTGAAGGCTCATGGCACAACCCAATCATCGCGGTCCCGGTGCGCGCGTGGAAACTTGAGGTATACAATGCGCGCCATCGTGATTTAGCTCAGCACAGGTGCGTCATGCAGCCCTTCGTAATTGCTCCGTCGATCCTCTCCGCCGACTTCGCCCGCCTCGGCGAGGAAGTAGACAACGTTCTCGCCGCCGGCGCCGACTTCGTCCACTTCGATGTCATGGACAATCACTACGTACCGAACCTGACGATCGGCCCGATGGTCTGTGCGGCGCTGCGCAAGTACGGCGTTACCGCGCCGATCGACGCGCACCTGATGGTCAGCCCGGTGGACCGCATCGTCGGCGATTTCATCGAAGCCGGCGCGACCTACATCACCTTCCACCCGGAAGCCACTTTGCACGTCGATCGCTCGCTGCAGCTGATCCGAGAAGGCGGCTGCAAGTCCGGTCTGGTGTTCAATCCGGCGACTCCGCTGGACGTGCTCAAGTACGTGATCGACAAGGTCGACATGGTTCTGCTGATGAGCGTCAACCCGGGCTTCGGCGGGCAGAAGTTCATTCCCGGCACCCTCGACAAATTGCGTGAAGCGCGGGCGATCATCGACGCTTCCGGTCGCGACATCCGCCTGGAAATCGACGGCGGCGTCAACGTCAACAACATCCGCGAAATTGCCGCTGCTGGTGCTGACACCTTCGTCGCCGGCTCGGCCATTTTCAACGCGCCGAACTATCAGGAAGTCATCGACAAGATGCGTTCCGAACTGGCACTGGCACGCCCATGAGCGGTTTTGAGCAGTTGTTCCCGGGGCAACTGCCACGGTTGGTGATGTTCGATCTGGATGGCACGCTGATCGATTCGGTTCCCGACCTGGCGGCGGCGGTGGACACCATGCTGCTCTCCCTCGGCCGTCCGCCGGCGGGTATCGAAGCGGTGCGCGAATGGGTCGGCAATGGCGCGCCGGTGCTGGTGCGTCGGGCCTTGGCGGGTGGCATCGATCACTCGGCAGTGGACGACGCTGAAGCCGAGCGCGCACTGGAGATTTTCATGGAGGCGTACGGCGCCAGCCATGAACTGACTGTGGTCTATCCCGGTGTGCGCGACACGCTCAAGTGGCTGCACAAGCAAGGCGTGGTCATGGCGTTGATCACCAACAAGCCGGAGCGCTTCGTCGCGCCTCTGCTCGATCAGATGAAGATCGGCCGCTACTTCAAGTGGATCATCGGCGGCGATACCCTGCCGCAGAAGAAGCCTGACCCGGCGGCGCTGTTTTTCGTGATGAAAATGGCCAATATCCCGGCCTCGCAATCGTTGTTCGTCGGCGACTCGCGCAGCGATGTGCAGGCGGCGAAAGCGGCGGGGGTCAAATGTGTCGCGCTGAGTTACGGCTACAACCATGGCCGGCCGATTGCCGAGGAATCGCCGGCACTGGTGATCGACGATTTGCGCAAACTAATTCCCGGTTGCCTGGATCTGGCCGGTGGGATAACGTTGCCCGACGCTGTTCAACCCCCTTCTGGAAACGCCATCGTGGTGGTCACCCGCAAACTCTGGATGAAAGTCATCAAGGCCCTGGCCCGTTGGCGTTGGCGCGCCTGACTGATTCTGGCCGGCCCTGCCGGCGCGTTTGCATACCTGACTGATTGCACCTCACACCACGAGGCACCTTATGAATCGCGAAGAATTCCTGCGTCTGGCCGCTGATGGCTATAACCGCATCCCGTTGGCCTGCGAAACCCTGGCCGACTTCGACACGCCGCTGTCGATCTACCTGAAACTGGCCGACCAGCCCAACTCCTACCTGCTCGAATCGGTGCAGGGCGGCGAGAAATGGGGCCGTTACTCGATCATCGGCCTGCCGTGCCGCACCGTGCTGCGGGTTCATGACCATCACGTCAGCATCACCGTCGATGGCGTCGAGACCGAAAGCCATGACGTCGAAGACCCGCTGGCATTCGTTGAAACCTTCAAGGCCCGTTACAACGTGCCGACCATTGCTGGCCTGCCGCGCTTCAACGGGGGCCTGGTCGGTTACTTCGGTTATGACTGTGTGCGCTACGTGGAAAAGCGTCTGGGCAAATGCCCGAACCCCGATCCGCTGGGCGTGCCGGACATTCTGCTGATGGTTTCCGACGCCGTGGTGGTGTTCGACAACCTGGCCGGCAAGATGCACGCGATCGTCCTCGCCGACCCGGCCCAGGCCGATGCCTTCGAGCAAGGTCAGGCGCGTTTGCAGGAACTGCTCGAGCAACTGCGTCAGCCGATCACCCCGCGTCGTGGCCTGGATTTCAGCAAACAGCAATCGGCCGATCCGGTGTTTCGTTCCAGTTTCACCCAGGACGATTACGAAAAAGCCGTCGACACCATCAAGGAATATATCCTCGCCGGCGACTGCATGCAGGTGGTGCCGTCGCAGCGCATGTCGATCGACTTCAAGGCTGCGCCGATCGATCTGTATCGCGCGCTGCGTTGCTTCAACCCGACGCCGTATATGTACTTCTTCAACTTCGGCGATTTCCACGTCGTCGGCAGCTCGCCGGAAGTGCTGGTGCGCGTCGAAGACAACCTGATCACCGTGCGCCCTATCGCCGGCACGCGCCCACGCGGTGCCACCGAAGAAGCCGATGTGGCACTGGAGCAGGATCTGCTCTCGGATGACAAGGAGATCGCCGAGCACTTGATGCTGATCGATCTGGGTCGCAACGATACCGGGCGAGTCTCGGAAATCGGCTCGGTGAAGCTCACCGAGAAAATGGTCATCGAACGCTATTCCAACGTGATGCACATCGTCTCCAACGTCACCGGCCAGTTGAAGTCGGGCCTGACCGCGATGGACGCACTGCGGGCGATTCTGCCGGCGGGTACTTTGTCCGGCGCGCCGAAGATTCGCGCGATGGAAATCATCGACGAGCTGGAGCCGGTCAAGCGCGGTGTGTACGGCGGCGCGGTCGGTTACTTCGCCTGGAACGGCAACATGGACACCGCCATTGCCATTCGCACGGCGGTGATCAAGAACGGCGAGCTGCACGTGCAGGCCGGCGGCGGCATCGTCGCCGACTCGGTGCCGGCGCTGGAATGGGAAGAAACCCTGAACAAACGCCGCGCGATGTTCCGCGCCGTGGCCCTGGCCGAGCAGACCCCGGACGCCTGAGACACGCAATTTCCCATGTGGGAGCGAGCCTGCTCGCGAAGAGGTGAGTCAGTCACCGTTGATGCTGACTGACCCAGCGCTTTCGCGAGCAGGCT
>NZ_JASCPT010000140.1:0-13199 GCF_029959775.1 Pseudomonas sp. PS01270
GCGCTGGATCCACAGAATTGTAGTCGGCTGACACTACGCTTTCGCGAGCAGGCTCGCTCCCACAATGATCGCGGAGATTATGAGAGATCGTGCAATTTGCCGGAGTTTTGCCCGCTGTCGTGCAGTTTGAAACAGGCGTGATGCCAGCACAGTCACGGCAAGCTCCCGATTATCGGGCGGTTCGGGGGGATCGTTGATTGGCCTGATCTCTGCAATTTCCTTTGAGAACCCATCGACTGATGCAAGGGGAACGCATGACCCCGACACCCAGCAAAAAAATTGTCGTGGCCCATTCGGTGCGTGCCGAGGCGCCGCAACATGAAGTCGAGACCAACAAGGCTCTGGCGCGCTGGTTGGCGCAGATTCTCGGTTGCAAGTTCGGCGGCAGTTACGACCCGGCCAAACATTCGGGCCGCGACCTCTATCTGCTGCCGACACAAACCATCGTCGGCGCGGCCCACGCGCAAGCACTTGGCATCAACGGCCCCGATGACTTGTGGGGCGGTTACGTCGAATACGATTTCATCTGCACCAAAGCCATCAGCCACGGTTTGCGCAGTCATCTGGCGCACGCGCCGCAGGGCTGGTCGCCGCTGTTTTCGGAGCGGGTGCGCAACGTTGTGCTCGACGGTCTCAGCGTATTTGCCCTGGAAGATGCACGGCCCGCCGCCGAACATCTGCTGTACGCCGGGCCGATTCGCTTGAAGCCGGTTCACGCTTGCGCCGGTCGCGGTCAGGAAGTGATCAAAAGCCTCGACGCGTTCGATGAGATCCTCGCGCGACCCGAGGCGCAAAATCTGTTCACGGACGGCGTAGTGCTGGAGCAGGACTTGAGCAACGTCGTCACCCACAGCGTCGGCCAGTCGTTCATCGGCGGCAAAGTGTTGAGCTACTGCGGTGATCAATACTTGACCGAGGAGGGCCTGGGCGAAAAGGTCTACGGCGGTTCGAATCTGCTGGTGGTGCAAGGGGGCTATGACCAATTGCTCGCGCTGGATCTGCCTGATGATGTGCGTCTGGCCATCGAGCAGGCGCAGGTCTTCGACAGTGCCGCCAACGAAGCTTACCCGCGCTTCTTCGCCTCGCGGCGCAATTACGATATCGCCCAAGGCCTCGACGCCAGCGGCAACCCGCGCAGCGGCGTGCTCGAACAATCCTGGCGCATGGGCGGTGCCAGCAGCGCTGAAGTGGCGGCGCTGCAAAGCTTCGTCAACGATCCACAGATGCGCGCCATCCGTGTGTCGTCGGTGGAAACCTACATCGATCAGGCGCTGCCGGCGGACGCCATCGAGGTCTATCGCGGCCCGGCGGAAAACAGCGCGTTTCTTCTCAAATATGTGACGGTCCAATCCTATGACGGCTAGAAGCGAAAGCATTCAAATCGACATTGATGACGAACAGATGAGCGGGACTTTTCTCAGTCCCAAATCGAAAGTCCCGGGGGTGTTGTTTGTTCACGGTTGGGGCGGCAGTCAGGAACGTGATCTGGAGCGGGCCAAAGGTATCGCCGGCCTGGGTTGCGTATGCCTGACCTTCGACCTGCGCGGGCATACCGGCGGCACCGGAATCCCGCTGACCCGCGTGACCCGTGAAGACAATCTGCGTGACTTGCTGGCGGCCTACGATCGCCTGCTGGCGCACCCGGCCCTCGACACTTCGGCGATCGCCGTGGTCGGCACCAGTTATGGCGGTTATCTGGCCTCGATCCTGACGTCACTGCGCCCGGTGCGCTGGCTGGCGCTGCGCGTGCCGGCGCTGTACCGCGACGAGCAGTGGCACACGCCCAAGCGCGATCTGGACAAGGCCGACCTGCGCGATTATCGCAATACGCTGGTGCGCGCCGACAGCAATCGCGCCCTGCATGCCTGTTCGCAATTCACGGGCGACGTGCTGTTGGTGGAATCGGAAACCGACGACTTCGTGCCCCACGCGACGATCATGAGTTACCGCGCCGCCTGTCAGCAGACTCACTCGTTGACCCATCGGATTATTGATGGCGCCGATCACGCGTTGAGTGATCCGGTTTCGCAGCAGGCCTACACCTCGATCTTGGTGGACTGGATTACCGAGATGGTGGTGGGGGAGCGGTTGAGCATTATCCAATCCAGATGATCTGTCGCGAGTACCGGCCCCTTCGCGAGCAGGCTCGCTCCCACGAACTGTGGGAGCGAGCCTGCTCGCGAAAGGGCCATCCGCTGCAATGCATGGTCAGGAAGGTTTCTTCTCGATCCGCAACGCCTTGGCCTTGGCTTCCACCACCAGATACATCACCACCGTAATCAACAGCGGCAGCAGAAAATAAATCGCCCGATACGCCAGCAATCCCGCGACCAGACTGCCGCGCGATGCCTCGTGCTGCAGCAGCGCCACAAACACCGCCTCCAGCACACCCAGCCCCGCCGGAATGTGCGTGATGACCCCGGCAATCGCGCTGATCAACAGCACGCCGAGCACCAGCGGATAATCCAGTTTGCTTGGCAGCAGAGTGAAGATCACCGCCGCCATCAGCGACCAGTTCAGCGCGCCCAAAAGCAATTGCAGCACCGCCATGCGCAGCGACGGCAGGTTGATTTCCACGCCGCGAATCGACCACTCGCGGCGCTTGGAAAACTGACACGCCGCCAGATAGCCGGCGCTGACCAGCAGCAATAACACACCGACCAGTTGCAAGGCCGAACTGCTGAGTTTCCAGCCCGGTGGCATCGTCACCAGACCGCTGCTGAACACTACGCCAGCGATGGTCATGTAGCCGAACCAGTTGGTTGCCAGGCTCAGGCCGAGAATCTTGGCGATGTTGCCTTTGCTTACGCCCAGCCGCGAATACAGGCGATAGCGCATGGCGATGCCGCCGACCCAGGCGCTGAGATTGAGGTTGAAGGCGTAACTGATGATGCCCACCGGCAGGATCTGCTTCCAGGTCAGGTCCTGACGAATGTAGGTGCGGCCGATCAGGTCGAAACTGGCGTACACCAGAAAGCTCAGCAGGGTCAGGCTGGCGGCGATGATCAGCGTGCGCACCTTGAAATCGGCAAGGGTCTCCAACACCTCGGCCCATTCGATGCGGGTGGCGAACATCGTCAGCAGGACGATCAGCGCGAGGAAAAACAGGATGGTCAGCGGACGTTTCCAGCGGCTCCATTTCGACGGCGCCGCTTGTGCCGAATGGCTATCGGAGTGCACTTCGGAATGACTCATGGACGCGCACCTCGGAAAGGCTTCAGACGCGGTTTATGCGCCGGCAGCCAACCGGCCATGGCCGGGAAGTGCCGCAGGAAGTGGAACACAAGAAAACCCACGGTCATGTGCCAGATGCGCCCGCGCGGCAACAGCTTGGCGTCCATGGCTTTGCAGTGGTTCTGGCTGAGGTCTTCGAGGCGTTCGTACAGGTGCTGATTGAATGCGCGGTCGCGGATCAGCACGTTGGCTTCCAGGTTCAGCGACAGGCTCAGCGGGTCGAGATTGCTCGAGCCGACGGTGCTCCAGTCTTCGTCGACCAGCGCGACCTTGCCGTGCAGCGGGCGCTGGCAGTATTCGTGAATCTGCACGCCGGCGCGCAGCAGATAATCGTAAGTCATGCGCGCTGCCAGTTTCGCCACGAGCATGTCCGGCTGGCCCTGCAGGATCAGCCGCACCTCGACGCCACGGCGGGCGGCGTTGCGGATTTCGCGCAGCAAACGGTAGCCGGGAAAGAAGTAGGCGTTGGCGATGATCACCCGGCGCTTGGCCTTGCGCAGCACCTGCAAATACACGTCTTCGATATCGGTGTTGTGTTGATCGTTATCGCGGAACACCAGGCGCACCTGGCCGTCGTGGTCGGTGAAGGCCATTTCCTCCAGACGCTGGCGCCGGCGCTGCCACCAGAACCGCGCGCGTCCGGGACGACCGCTTTGCAGCAGGGCGAAGTGATGGATATCGGCGACCACCGGGCCCTGGATCTCCACCGAATAATCCTGCTTGGCTTCAGGGCCGAAGTCGGCCAGGTGATCGCCGGAAAAGTTGATCCCGCCGATGAACGCGATCAAGCCGTCGACCACCACGATCTTGCGGTGCAAGCGGCGGAACCAGTTGGTGCGGATGCCCAGGTGCTTGGGCGCCGGATCGAAGATCTGCAAATGCACGCCAGCATCGCTCAAGGCCGACAGATAGCCAGTGCTCAGCTCGCCACAGCCGAAGCCGTCGAGGCTGACCGTGGTGCGCACGCCGCGCTGGGCGGCTTCGATGAGGATCTGCTGCAACTCGGCGCCGACCTTGTCTTCGAAAACGATGAAGGTCTCCAGCAGAATCTCGCTCTTGGCTGCGCGCATCGCTTCGAACACGCGGGGGAAATATTCCTCGCCGTTCTCCAGCAGCTCTACGCGGTTGTTGCTGTGCCATTGATACTCGACGTCAACGTGGCCGGGCTCGCGCACCGGCGGGTTCAGCGGGACCGGGTCGACGGCAGATTTTTCCAGTGGCGCACTGTTCATAGTTCAATCTCCACCGATAACGGTGCGTGGTCGGAAAGGTGTGACCAGGGCCGGTTGGTCAATACTTTTGGCCGGCTGGCCTTGAGGTTGCGTACGTAGATGCGGTCGAGTCGTAGCGCTGGCAGCCGCGCGGGAAAACTGCGCGCCGGCTTGCCGTACTGCTCGGCGAACACTTCGCGCAGGCCACAGGGCTTGAGCTGCGCATCGGCACGCTGGCGCCAGTCGTTGAAATCGCCAGCGACGATCACCGGGGCATCGGCGGGCAATTCGGCGAGACGTTGCATCAGCAGATCCAGTTGCGCGTTGCGGTGGCTCTCGCGCAGGCCCAGATGCACGCAGATAGCGTGCACTTCGGTGCCGTCGCCAGGCAGGCACAGCACGCAATGCAACAGGCCGCGGTTTTCATGGCCGCTGATCGACACGTCGAGGTTGTCGTGGCGGATGATCTGGAATTTCGACAGCAGCGCATTGCCGTGATCGCCCGCCGGGTACACCGCGTTGCGCCCGTAGGCGAACTGCGGCCAGAGGCTGTCGGCGAGAAATTCGTATTGCGGCATCGTCGGCCAGTTGTCGTAGCGTTTCGGATGCTGCTCGTGCGTGCCGTGGACTTCCTGCAGAAACACCACGTCGGCGGCGACGCTGCGCACCGCTTCGCGCAGTTCCGGCAGAATGAAACGCCGGTTCAGCGCAGTGAAACCCTTGTGGGTGTTGACCGTCAGTACGGTAAATGTGCGCACCGAGGGCGCAACCACGGAGCCTTCGTCGGTGAAACCGACCGGTTCGGGAATACTCATGACAGAACTCCTTCTGCGGCAACTTGCCCTGGAGTCGTGGCGAGGTCTTTATCGAGGTCGAAGTGCTGCAAGAGGTTGCGTGCGTCGTAGGGCGCGCGGACTTTGATGTCGTTGTCGAAGTAGCAGAACACTTCGCGGGATTTGCGCGCGCGGGGTTTCAGGCGTGGCGCTATCAGGTGGGCGTCCTCTGGCTGTTTACCGTGATGCCAGGCGTCGATGCGCTCGGCCCAGCGCTTGAGCGCTTGTTCGGAATAACCGCTGGCGTATAGCTCTTCAGCGCCGTGCAGGCGTAGATAGACAAAATCGCTGGTGAGGTCTTCGCGGTACGGCCATTTGCCGGCGGTGTCGGCGACCACCAGCGCGGTGTTATGGCGCTTGAGCAGGCGTACGAACTCCGGGTCGATAAAACTCTCGTGACGAATTTCCACGGCATGGCGCAACGGCTTTTTACTCCAGGCTTTGACGCTGGCGTGGCCGGGCAGATGCGAATCGTGCTGGCGGGCGAGGGCTGCTGCGGCTTGGGTGTCGTGGGGCAGTTGCGCGAGAAAATGGTCGAAACGCTCGGCGTCGAATTTGAAGTTTGGCGGAAACTGCCAGAGGATCGGCCCGAGTTTTTCCTTCAACTCCAGCACACCCGAGGCAAAGAAATTCGCCAGCGGTTTTTCGATTTCGCGCAAACGGCGCACGTGGGTGATGAAGCGCGGCGCCTTGACGCTGAACACGAAGTCATCAGGGGTTTCGGCGTACCACTGGGCGTAACGTTCAGGGCGTTGCAGGGCGTAGAACGATCCATTGATTTCAATGCTGTTGACCGCGCGGGAGGCGAACTGCAATTCGCGCTTCTGCGCCAGTCCCTTCGGGTAGAAATCCCCGCGCCACGGGGCGTAGCGCCAGCCTGAAATACCGATGTGAATCGTCGCCATCCCATCCTCCCGTAGAAAGTCCTCGTGTTGCCGATGTTCTGTGATGACTGCGGCGGGGGCGGGAAAGTTTCGGTGGCGTTACGGACGGTCGCGGGTGAAGCGAAGATCAAGAGCTTACCCCCTCACCCCAACCCTCTCCCCCAAGGGGGCGAGGGGGAAGGGAGCAGATCTTCATGCCTCCTGAAATCGCGTACGACTGTGAAGGGAGCAGATCTTCATGGTCTTCAGGACTTGAGTTCGACTCAAGACGTGCAGTTGGTGATTTTGGTCATGCAACTCGGTCGGCTCCCTCTCCTGGGGGAGAGGGCTGGGGTGAGGGGGCTCTTGAACTTGCCGCGCAATTACCGATCAGTTCCTTACCAGGGTCAGCCACGGGAGATCGGAGCTTTGCGCAATTTCAGGATCGCCATTCTGCTGGGAGCGCTGCTGTGCTTGGGCGTCAACACATCGCAAGCCGTCGCGCTGCCGGGCGTTCCGGCTGCCGCCGATACGGCGGAAAAACCTGCCGAACCGGAACCGCTGGTGCAGGGTGGTCTGCTCGGGGCGATCAGTACGAGCATCGACGATGTGCAGGAAAAACTCGATCTCAACGAACACCTGGTCGATGCCTGGCGGCTGCGCGCTGACCGCGCGGCGGATGAGGTCGATCGGCTGGTCAAGCAACCGTCGAACCGCTCGGGCTGGAGCGTGGCCGGGGATTTCCTTACGTTGTCGGGAGTGTGGCTGGGCAGTTTCGCCCTGCTGACCGTGCTCGGCAGTCTGTTGGCCAAGCGTCTGCGTGAGGGCCGCTGGTTGCGCACCCGCCAGCGCAGTCAGGATCTGCTCGGCTATGTGCTGCCGTACACCGTGCCGGCGCTGATCTGCCTGCCGCTGACGCTGTATGTCAGCCATTTTCTGCAAGCTTCGGTGGGCCGTGCGCTGGCGTTGTGTCTGGCCTATGCCACCAGCAGCGGCATCTTTTCCACGTCGATGTTGTTGTGCGTGGTGGTGATGTTCAACGTCGGCCACAAGCGCGCCGCCGCGCGAATCATCCGTGAATACTGCCCGCGCCCACTGTTCCTGATCGGCTTTCTCGCCGCCCTCAGTGATGCCCTGACCAGCCCGCAGATCGCCCGACAATTGGGCGGCAATATCACCAGCAGCATCGCCGTGTTCACCGGGCTGATCGCCTCGGTCATCTTCGGTTTGCTGGTGATTCGCCTGCGCCGCCCGGTGGCGCATCTGATCCGCAATCGCCCGCTCGCTCAGCGTTTGAAACAACCGTCGCTACAGGAATCGCTGCGGATATTTTCCGGGCTGTGGTACTGGCCGATCGTGCTGATGGTGCTGGTCTCGGCGGTCAGCCTGATCGGCATTGGCGAGGACAATCAGAAAGCCCTGCGCTGTGCCTTGTTCACTACCGTGCTGCTGATCGCCACAGTGTTTCTCAGCACCGTGTTGCAGCATTTGTTCAAATCACGCAAGGCCGAGGCGATCCAGCGCAGCAGTGCCTACAAGGAACGTTTTCTCAGCCTGTTGCATGCGTTGCTGCGGATCGTCATGGCGATTGTGTTCATCGATATTCTCGGGCGGATCTGGGGCGTGTCGCTGCTCGATTTCGCCCAGAGCAGCACTGTCGGGCGAGCGATCAGCAATGCCTTGAGCAGCATCGGCCTGATCTTCCTGGTGACGTGGCTGCTGTGGGTGGTGCTCGACACGGCGATTCAGGAAGCGCTGAAACCTCCGCTGAGCAAACGCGCGGCACGCCAGCCGAGCACACGGGTAAAAACCATCCTGCCGCTGTTGCGCAATGCGATCAAAATCATCCTTGTGGTGATCTGCGCGATTACCACCATGGCCAACCTCGGCATCAATGTCGCGCCGCTACTGGCCGGTGCGGGCGTGGTCGGTCTGGCGATCGGTTTCGGTTCGCAGCAACTGGTGCAGGACGTCATCACCGGGTTGTTCATCATCATCGAAGACACCCTGTCGATCGGCGACTGGGTGGTGCTTGATTCCGGCCACGCCGGCACCGTGGAAGGCCTGACCATTCGCACCTTGCGCCTGCGTGATGGCAAGGGTTTTGTGCACTCGGTGCCGTTCGGCCAGATCAAGGCTGTGACCAACCAATCCCGCCAGTTCGCCTTCGCATTTTTCTCGGTGCAGTTCACCTACGACACCGACGTCGACAAGGCCATCGAGCTGATCCGCGAGGCCGGCGATTCTATCCGTGAAGACCCGTTCCTCAAGTACAACCTGCAAGGGCCGCTGGATGTGTTTGGCGTGGACAAAATGGACTTGAACGGCGTGGTGTTGACGGCGCAATTCCGCACGGTGTCCGGTGGCCAATATGCGGTGAGCCGCGCATTCAATCAGCGCTTGAAGAAGCTTGTGGATAACACACCGAATGTGCATTTTGCGCAGACTTATCCACAACAGGTTCTGTTGCCTAAGCGGCAGGAGGAAGGGGCGGTGGTTGCGGGTGAGGTGCCGCAGGAGTCGCGGACCTGAAGCATGATTTTGGGGTGCAGGGCCGGCCATTCGCGAGCAGGCTCGCTCCCACAGGGGAAACGGGATTGAACTGTGGGAGCGAGCCTGCTCGCGAAGACGCCGGTGCGAACACTTTCAATGCCGGATCAGCTTGGCATGCAGTTGTCCCATGGCTATCGGATCCAGCTCTACCCAAACCTGCTGCTTGCCGGCAATCACCGCCGCCACCGGCACCCCATCGCGATACACCAGCCGATTGCTCACCAGCGCCGGCACTTTCACCCCGGGCAACAACGTCCCGGCCAGATTCAATGGATCAACCCCACACACCGCCACCAGGCTGCCGTCCTGCGGGCGTCGGCGTACTTCGCGCAGCAAGGGAATGGCTTCGGGCAAGGCAAACTGCTCGCCAGCCAGACCACTGACAAATCGCCCGCCACGAATCTCGCCCCGCGCTTCCAGACGATGAAAGGTGCGCAGCAATTCCCGCCAGCTCGGCAGCCAGTCCGCTTCGCGTTCGAGCAAGCGCCAGAACACCACGCCGTAGCGGCGCAGCAGGGTCATGGCGACGTGTTCGAGTGTCTCGGCGGCATCTGCTGACGAACCCCGGCGCAGCAATGCCCAGCGTCCAGCATCGTCCATGCCGCCGATAAACGCCCCGCGTCCGCGTCGACTGCTGCGCTGCTGGCGCTTGCTTGCGGGAGTGATCAGCGCGCGCAGACCGGCGAAGCTGTCGGCGTTCACCAAACCTGCGGCGACCAGTTCCTGCAAGGCGATTTCCAGTTCGCTGCGCAGCAGGCGCGCTTCATGAATCAACTCATCGAAAAACAGCGCGCCATGCTGACTCAGCGCCTCGAAGACTTTCTGTGTTTTCGGCGATAACTCACTCACTGGTGTCTGTTCTGCCAATGCACTCCACAGACCCACTTGGCTGCGCGGCAGCAGCACAATCGGCGTACTGCGCAATGCCGAGCCGCTGACCTTCTGCCGCGCATTGATGCGCGTCCACACCAGTTTGCCGTTGCGGCACAGTTCATCCAGCCAGCTCGGCGAATAGTCCTTGAGGCGCGCCGGCAGGATGTCGCTGTCCCACGCCGAAGCTGCCGCCGGGTAACCTTCGAACTGGCCGACAATCGCCGGCAGCACCGCGCTGCCCTGACCTTGGGTGGCCGGCGTCAGATGCTGCCAGTCGAACAGAAAACGCATGAAGTCCTGCAATGCCACCGGTTCGATTTCCCGGCGCAGGCGCTTGACCGTGTAGCGATGGATGCGCGCCAGCAGATGGCGTTCGCACCATTCTTCAATCGCGCTTTTCGGCGTGAACTGGCCGCGCAAGACGTAGCCTTCACGCTCCAGTTGCGCGAGGGCCTGATTGACTTGCGCGGCTGGCAGCGCGAGCGGCTCGGCAATGGCGGGCAACGGGATTGGCCCAAAGGCACCGAGGCGGGCGCGGATCACTTCGACCAGCGCTTCATCGAATGTCCACGCCTCGTTGAATCCGGGTAGCGCCACTGCTGCGCTCGCCAACGTGGCTTGTGGATAAAGTGCCTGCAGGCAACTCAGGCGTTCGCGAGCCAGCCACAACTGATGCTCGGCGTCGATCTGCAACCGGCAGGCGCGGCCGCTGGCCATCAGCGTTTGCAGCCAGTCCGGCCAACCCGCGTTGGCGCGCGCTTCGGCGTCACTGATGCAGGCGAGGCTCATCAGCGCTTCGTGCATTTCATCCATGGAATTGGGCGACGGCCAGGCTTCTTCGCGCACCGCCGTGATCGCGTCGGCGTCCAGCGCGCCGAGGTCATCGGTCGACTGCGGATCGCTCCAGCGCCGGTTGATCACCGCTTGGGTGCGGCGTTCCTCAAGCGGCGCGTCGTCGAGAAACGTGTACGGCCGGGCGCTGAGGATTTCTGCCGCCAGTGGCGACGGTGCCGGCAAATCACGGGCGATCAGGCGCACCTCGCCACGCTCCATGCGCCGCAGCAGGGTCAGCCAGCCTTCGCTGTCCATCGCTTCATGCAGGCAATCGTCGAGGGTCTGTTCCACCAACGGATGTTCGGGGACTTCGCGCTCGCCGGCGAGGTTTTCCAGGCAGGCGATCTGGTCGGGGAAGACGCTGGCGATCAGGTCTTCGCTTTTCATCCGTTGCAGCTGCGGAGCGACTTTGCGCCCGCCGGTAAAACGCGGCAACGCCAGCGCCACCCCGGCATTCCAGCGCCAGCGCACGCCGAACAACGGAGCATCAAGCACGGCTTGAATGAGCGTGTGTTCAGCGCTGTTGCTGTGCAGGTAACGCCAGACTTCGTCGAGCTCGAAGCTGTGACTGGTGGACAGCGACAGCACGATCGCGTCTTCGCTGGCGGCGGCCTGCAATTCGAAGTTGAAGGTGCGACAGAAACGCTTGCGCAGGGCCAGGCCCCAGGCGCGGTTGATGCGGCTGCCGAACGGCGTGTGGATGATCAGTTGGGTGCCACCGGACTCATCGAAAAACCGCTCCATCAACAGCGTGTCCTGCGAGGGCAGGGCGCCGAGGGTTTGCCGCGCGCGCGCCAGATATTCGACCAGTTGCTCGGCGCTGGCGAGGTTGAGGCCGAGTATGGTGGTCAGCCAGTCGAGCGCCGGTTGCAGATTACCGGGGCTGGCGCTGAGCAATTCGTCCAACTGCGCTTGCAGGCGCGCGACGGCCGCCGACAGTTCATCACTGCGCCCCGGCGCTTCGCCGAGCCAGAACGGAATGGTCGGCGGCATGCCCTGCGCATCCTCGACGCGCACTTTGCCGCTTTCTACCCGCAGGATGCGGTACGAGGTATTGCCGAGCTGGAACACGTCGCCGGCGATACTTTCCACGGCGAAATCTTCGTTGACGCTGCCGATGTTCAAACCCTGCGGTTCGAGCAGCACGCTGTAGTCGGCGTTGTCCGGAATCGTGCCGCCACTGGTCACGGCGGTCAGTTGCGCGCCCCGCCGGCCACGCAAGGTGCGACTGACGGCATCGCGGTGCAGGTAGGCGCTGCGGATGCCCTGGCGGCCGTTGTAACCCTCGGCGAGCATGCTCAGCAGGGCCTGATAGTGTTTTTCGTCGAGATCGCGATACGGCCACGCTCGGCGGAACATCGCCAGCAACGCGCCCTCCGACCATTCCTGGCAACTGACCTCGGCAATGATCTGCTGCGCCAGCACGTCCAGCGGTTTTTCCGGAATGTGCAGCGTATCGAGCTCGCCCCGGCGCACGCAGTCGAGCAGGGCGGCGCACTCGATCAGGTCATCGCGGGTGGTGGCGAACAAACGACCCTTGGGCGTGCCGCCGACCTGATGTCCGGAACGGCCAACCCTTTGCAGAAACGCAGCAATCGAACGCGGCGAACTGATCTGGCAGACCAGGTCGACTTCACCGATATCGATGCCCAGTTCCAGTGATGCCGTGGCGATCAGCACTTGCAGCTCGCCGCGTTTGAGCCGTTGTTCGGCGTCGAGGCGAAACTCCTTGGCCAGGCTGCCATGGTGCGCCGCCACGGCCTGCTTGCCGAGGCGCTCGCTCAGATGCCGGCTGAGGCGCTCGGCAAGGCGTCGGGTGTTGACGAAAATCAGTGTGGTGCGATGCTCGCGAGCGAGTTCGGCGAGGCGCTCGTACACCAGTTCCCAGACATCATTGGCCATCACCGCCGACAGCGGCACCGGCGGCACTTCGATGCCCAGATCCCGAGGGCGGGCGTGGCCAATGTCGACGATTTCGCAGGGGCGATCCTGACCGACCAGGAACTGCGCCACGGCTTCTACCGGTTTCTGCGTGGCGGACAGGCCGATGCGGGTCAGCGGTTCGGCGCACAACGCTTGCAGCCGTTCAAGGCTCAAGGACAGATGACTGCCACGCTTGCCGGCTGCCATCGCGTGGATTTCGTCGATGATCACCGTGCGCGTGGTGCCGAGCATCCTGCGCCCGGATTCCGAGCCAAGCAGCACGTACAGCGATTCCGGCGTGGTGACCAGAATGTGCGGCGCGGTCTTGCGCATGGCGGCGCGGTCTTTCTGCGGCGTGTCGCCGGTTCGTACGGCGGTAGTGATGGTCAGCTCCGGCAGGCCCATCTCGCGCAATTGCGCGGTAATGCCGGCGAGTGGATTCTGCAGGTTGATCTGAATGTCGTTGGACAGTGCCTTCAGCGGCGAGACATAGACCACCAGGGTTTCGGCGGGCAAACCATCGGGCTGTTCCAGACCTCGATGGACAAGCTCATCAAGCACGGCGAGGAACGCGGTCAGGGTTTTGCCCGAGCCAGTGGGCGCGGCGATCAGCGTCGACCGGCGCTGGCGGATCAACGGCCACGCACGGGCCTGAGCGGCGGTGACCTCCGGGAAAGTCTTGTTGAACCAGGCGCTGACAGCGGGGTGAAAACCGGCCAGCGCACTGTTGGCGGGGAGGGGCAGATTCATGACTGAAGTTATGCGGGCGGGGGCGGGAAGATGCAAGTACCGCTGGGGATCTTCAGCGACAGTCAGGCCCTCATCGTCGGCAAGCCAACTCCCACAGGATTCATGCCTGGCACAAAACCTGTGGG
>NZ_JASCPT010000141.1:0-13092 GCF_029959775.1 Pseudomonas sp. PS01270
CGGAATGCGCGAGCAGGCGCGCTCCCACAGGAAATCCGCATTGCAAATGTGGGAGCGAGCCTGCTCGCGAAGGCGTCATCGCCGACGCCGCCAATCTCAATACTTGTCCAGCGTACGCAACTTCTGCGGCAAGCCCCACAGCAGCAAAGCGGCCGCAATCAGCGCGGCGACGCCGATGACGTACAGCGCCGGGGTGGTGCTGCCGGTGAGGTCCTTGATGCGTCCGACCATGACCGGGCTGACAATCCCACCGAACTGCCCCAGGGTATTGATCACCGCGATCCCGCCCGCTGCGCCGGCACCGGCGCCCGCCAGTAGCTTCGGTGGCAGGGTCCAGAAGCTCGGAATCGAAGCGATGATACCGGCGCCGAGCAGGCCGAGCGCGACGATCAGGAAGGTCGTGTGGCTGGCGAAGATTCCTGCGCTGAAAAAGCCGATCGCGCCGACGATCACCAGCCCGGCGACAAACTTGCGCCGTTCACCGGTGGCGTCTGACAAGCGCCCGATCACCACCATGCTGATCGCCCCGCAGATGTACGGAATGGCGGTCAGCAGGCCGATCATCACCGGGCTTTCGGTGCCGGCGCTGCGGATCAATTGCGGTGCCCAGAAATTCAGGCCGTAGGACGCGACCTGAATCAGGAAGTAGATCAAACCCAACGTCAGGAACCCGGGGATTTTCAGCGCCGCGAGTAATGAGCCGCCGTTTTTGTGTGGCTCGTGATGAGCGATGCGACTGGAGAGCAATTTCTTCTCGTCAGCGGTCAGCCAGTGCGCATCCTCGATGCGGTCCTTGAGCTGCGTCAGCACCAAGAAACCGAGGGCGATGCACGGCACGCCTCCGAGCAGGAACAACCAGTGCCAGCCGCGCATCTGCAACACGCCATCGAGGTGTTGCAACACCAAGCCCGAGAACGGCGCGCCGACCAGCCCGGCAAACGCCGAGGCAAGGAACAGCATCGAGGTGATGCGGCCACGGAAGTGCTGCGGAAACCACAGGGTCAGGTAATACAGCACGCCCGGGGCAAAGCCGGCTTCCATCGCACCGATGACGAAGCGCAGCGCATAGAACTGCCATTCGCTGTTGACGAAGACCATCGCCGCCGTCGCCACGCCCCACGACATCATGATCCGCGCGATCCAGCGCCGCGCGCCGACCTTGTACAGCATCATGTTGCTCGGCACTTCGAACAGCACGTAACCGACCACGAACAGCCCGGCGCCCAAGCCATACGCGGTATCGCTCAGGCTCAGGTCGGTCTGCAACTGGAATTTGGCGAAGCTGATGTTGATGCGATCGAAAAAGGCGAACAGGTAGCAGACCATAATCAGCGGCATCAGGCGCCAGGCGACTTTGCTGATCAGGGCTTTTTCGGCGTCGTGATCGACGGACGGATTCACGCCCGCCTTCATTACGTTGAGGCTCATAGATTTTCTCCAGGCGGACTACCGATGGGCGTCCGATTGTTTTTGTTGTCTGGTGATGACGCTCACTGTGGAGCGCTTTTGTGTGGGAGCTGGCTTGCCAGCGATGGCGTCAGTTCAGCTAACGCTTTCGTTGCATTTGCTGCCGTCATCGCGGGCAAGCCCGCTCCCACAGGGGTACTGGTGTGTCTCAGGTCGGCATCGGATGCAGATCGCAATTGCGCCCGGCCTTGGCCAGTTGGCCGGGGACATCGTGGCCCAGCAGCGCCGGCAAGCCGCGCGAAAGCTTCAGCAACAGCGGCAAATCGATCCCGGTGGGAATGCCGACTTCAGCGCACAGGTTCACCAGATCTTCGCTGCAGATGTTGCCCGACGCCCCCGGCGCGAACGGACAGCCACCGAGGCCACCCAGCGCCGCATCGAAGCGCCGCGCGCCGGCCTCGTAAGCGGCCAGCACATTGCACAGGCCGAGGCCGCGGGTGTTATGGAAATGCAGGGTCAGGTCAGCCGGCGAAACCCGCTGCAAAACGCGCCGCACCAAGCGATCCACCTGACGCGGATTGGCCATGCCGGTGGTGTCGGCGAGGCTGATGCCCTGAATGCCGAGCTCCTGATAAGCGTCGACGATTTGCAGCACGCGATCCTCGTCAATCTTGCCTTCGAACGGGCAGCCGAACGTGGTGGCGATGCTGCCGTTGAGGCGCACACCTGAGCCGCTGACAAACGCAACGATGTCAGCGAACGCCGCCAGCGACTCTTCGCAACGCATGCGCATATTGGCCAGGTTGTGGGTCTGGCTGGCGGACATCACCAGGTTCAACTCATCGGCATTCGCCGCCAGTGCGCGTTGCGCGCCTTTGAGGTTGGGGATCAACGCCACGTAAATAACACCCGGCGGACGCTGAATGCCGTTGAACACTTGCTCGCCGTCACGCAGGGCCGGAATGGCTTTGGGCGAGACGAACGAGCCCGCTTCGATGCGGCTGAATCCGGCCTGTGACAATTGATTGATCAGGGCGATCTTGTCAGCGGTTTCCACCCACGTCGGCTCGATCTGCAAACCGTCGCGGGGCGAGACTTCCTGGACGATCAGGGTTTGCGAATAGTCAGTGATCATTGCACCACCCCCTGGCCTTTCAGACGTTCGATGTCGAGTTCAGTCAGGCCAAGATTGGCGAGAATATCGTCGGTGTGCTGGCCCAGTTTCGGCCCGGACCAGTTCACCCCGCCGGGCGTCTCCGAGAGTTTGGGGACAATGCCGGGCATCTTCACCGTTGCGCCACCGGGCAACTCGGCATCGAGCAGCATGTCCCGCGCCTGATAGTGCGGATCGGCGACGATGTCAGCCACCGAGTAGATGCGCCCGGCCGGCACTTCAGCGGCTTCGAGGGCGGCCAGTACCTCGTCGATTGGCAGGCTGCTGGTCCAGTGTGTGATGGCTGCATCGAGCAAACCGCTCTGCGCCGCGCGGCCGTCGTTGTGGGCGAACTCTTCTGCCTCGGCCAGATCAGCACGGCCGATGGTGTGCATCAGACGCTTGTAGATCGGGTCGCTGTTGCCGGCAATCACAACATAAGCGCCGTCGGCCGTGAGGTAGGTGTTGGAGGGCGCGATGCCCGGCAAGGCGCCGCCGCTGCGTTCGCGGACATGGCCGAGCATGTCGTATTCCGGCACCAGACTTTCCATGACATTGAACACGCTTTCGGCCAGCGACACATCGACGATCTGCCCACCGCCCTGCCCAGTCTTGACCCGCAACAGCGACATCAGCGCACCAATCACCGCGTGCAACGAGGCCAGCGAATCGCCGAGGCTGACGCCGACCCGCGCCGGTGGCGAATCGGGATTGCCGGTGGTGTAGCGGATGCCGCCCATGGCCTCGCCAATCGCACCGAAACCGGGCCGGTCACGGTAAGGGCCGGTCTGGCCGTAGCCGGAGATACGCACCAGGGTCAGGTTCGGATTCAGCGCATGTAGCACGTCCCAACCCAGACCGAGTTTTTCCAGCGCACCGGGGCGCAGGTTTTCAATGATCACGTCGGCGTCGCCGGCCAGTTGCTTGACCAGTTCGATGCCTTCAGCGGATTTCAGATTGAGCGCCAGGGATTTCTTGTTGCGCGATTGCAGGTACCACCACAGCGATGTGCCTTCGTGCAGCTTGCGCCATTTGCGCAGCGGGTCGCCCTGACCCATGGCTTCGATCTTGATCACCTCGGCGCCGAACTCGGCAAGCATGCGCGCGGCAAACGGCGCGGCGATCAGGGTGCCGATCTCGATCACTTTGATTGCACTCAAAGGGGCAGTCATCGCGGGTACCTCTTGTTCTTGGAATATGTCGCCAAGGCTAGAGGAACGATCGTCAGCGAATCCAGCCGTCTCTCGGCAATGGGCGTTCGCGAAATGCGAATGCTCCGCTGTGATTGCGTGGTGAATTCAGGGCCGCCTTCGCGAGCAGGCTCGCTCCCACAAGGATCTGTAGTGGTTTCAGATTCTGTGTTCACACAAGTTCAATGTGGGAGCGAGCCTGCTCGCGAAGAGGCCATCAGCCGCAATGAAGATCTACCGCCCGCGCAAATGCTCAAACAACATCCGGCTCACCGGCGACAACCCTGCCTCATCGCGCACCACCACAATCAGCGCGCGATCAGCCCAGTCGTCGGTCAGCGGCACCGCACGCAAGCCCAGTGCCTGACCAAACAACTCATAGGCTCGCTGCAGCAGAATGCCGATGCCCATGTTCGCCTGGACCATCCGGCACACCGCATCGAATCCCGGCACATGAATGCGGATGCGCAGGACTTTGCCGGCCTGCCGCGCGGCCGCATGGGTACGCATGTTGATCGAACTGGCTGCGTGCAAGCCGACGTAATCGCTGTCGAGAGTTTCATCGAAAGTCACCGATGCGCGCGTAGCCAACGGATGCTCCGGGAGCATCACCACCACCAGTTTGTCCTGGCGGTACAACACGCTGTGCAGGCCTTTGGTGTCGCTGTCGTCGGAGCAGATGCCGAGGTCGGCGACGCCATCGAGCACGCCCTGAATCACCCCGGCGCTGGGGCGTTCTTCAAGGTCGGTCTTGACCTGCGGATGCCGCGCGGAGAAGTCGCGCAAGTCTTCAGGCAGGAACTGAATGATCGCCGAAAGATTGGCCAGCATGCGCACGTAACCACGCACACCGTGGCTGTGCTCGCCCAGTTCCAGGCCCATCTTCTCCACATTGAAGAGCATCTGCCGGGCATGGTGCAGCAGGGTTTCACCGGCCGGCGTGAGGATCATGCCTTTGGCCTGACGCACGAACAAAGCGATGCCCAGCGCCTCCTCCAACTCCATCAGGCGCTTGCTCGCCGCCGACACCGCGATGGCCTCGCGCGCAGCCGCACGGGTCAACGTGCCTTCCTCATGGACGGCGACGAACAGTTGCAGAGTGATCAGGTCGAGACGGCGGATCAGGCTTTTTTGCAGCATGGTGGGCTCGAAGGCAGGGTTCATCCGAGCCGGCAGGATAGCCCGGTTTTACCGCTGACTGCTCAGTTGCCCATGTTGGCGCGCTGTTTTGTGACAGGTGCGGTCAGCAAGCGAACCAGCTGCGCGCTGTCGTCCCTGCGACCCAACACCAGGATCGAAGAGCCTTGCAGGCAGGCATCGATGGCTGGCCATGAAACGTCCTTCGCGCCCTCGACATCAAACGAATCATCCACTGCGCCATCGACCAGAAAGCCTCCCGTCAACAAGCCTCGTGCGCTGCCCGAGGTCTGTCCGACCGCAACGATCCGTTGGCCGGCGATGTCATCCAGCGCAAACCCTGCTTGCCAACCTCTCAGGTCGAGTTCATGCGCCATCGGGCTGAGGACAGGGTTGTTGAACGCGTCATCCATTTGGCCGGCGTAGGTAATACCACTGATGAACCCGTGTTGCAGTTTCGTGCCTTGCGTTGACTCGACCGCCGAACCGAGCAGAAGCAGGCGCTGCGCCGTTTGCACAGCAATGTCCGCCACGCTGCTTTCGAGCAGCTTGCCATCGCGCTGAATGTTCAACAGCAGTACACCCTTGTCGCCGAACGCTTGTGCAACTTTCCCGTTGTGGTCGAACGCCATGACCAATCCCTGATTGGTTACTTCCGTTTTGCCATGCAGCAGAATCAGCCCATCGTCGAGCTGGATGATCCCGGACAGCGAAATGGCCACGCCTGGCAGCGACAGGGGCAGCCAACCGTTGCTGGCGAACGATAAGTCGTCCGAGCCATCGAGATGGAATCGCGTCAACAGGCCACTGCCCTTTTGCGCGGTCACAAACAGCAGCCTGTCCGGCTGCGCAAGCTGCGGATCGGATTTCGCCAGCAGCAGTTGCCCATGGGTGGCCCCAAAAAGTGCCGGAATCCGCATGGGCGCAATCAGGTAGCCATTCCTGTCGCCGCCGAACTCGATATCCGGCGAACCGTCGGGCAGAAACCGGGCGATGACTTGCTGGTATTCAAGCGTCTGGTCTTTGACCACGCCAATCACACCGCACATCCAGAACCGTCCGAGCGCATCAACAATCAACGGCCCGCCTTGCGTGAGCGAGCCTGTGCCGAACTCGCCATTGAGATATCCGCCGTCGCCGAAGGCCGGATCCGGATTGCCATCGGCATCCAGCCGCGCAAGGCCGTAGTACGAATGGCCCGATAGCTCGACGGTAGCGCTGACCATGATTTGCCCCGAAGGCGTGATCGCCACGCCTTTGGCAATGGTCTTGCCCGCTCCGGGAAATTTCAGCGTTCGCAGACCAAACAGAGCGTCCAGTTCCCCGGCTGACTGCGCGGTTGGGGGCAATGGCGCGGTGGATTCCGGCATGTTCGTATTCTCCTGCGGGATCGACATCGATCCCCTCGCTGAGAGCATTCGACCCGAAGAAGCCACGCCGGACAACTGACACAAATGACAGTTTTTTAGAAGAAAACGAAATTGATCACCGTGCAAAAAAGACTGGAGGACTGGTAGTTCTTACAGGTTCGAATTCAGGCACGTCATGCCAACCTCAGCGTTCAAATCAGCCATGGACGAGAAGAACGATGAGCACTCGCGACGAGCAAATGTCACAACCTGCCCCGGCCCCGACCATCACCTACCCCGAGGAGGCCAGCACGACGGGACCTGCGACATTGTTGCTCGGCAGCGGCATACCCGATGCGCTTGTACAGGTCTGGAACATTGAAAACACCCATTCGCTCGGTGCAGGGCTGGTCAGCGCAAAGGGACGATGGGCGTTCAGCATCAGCGGCGCCCAGGCTCCAGGCCAGCAGAAGATTCACGCCCACCAGACGTATGCAGGCATCACGTCTGAATGGAGTGACGAGCGCGGATATGAGGTGCGACTGCGGCCCGAAATCGACGTCCCGGGCGTCTTCGTACCGCTTGAGGGAGCGGAGGTAAATGCGCCTCTGATGTTGTCGGGAGATGTCACACGGGCCGAGGGTTTCGTCAGTATTTTCGATCTGGACACTGGCCTGGAGATTGCCAGGACAGCGGTCGAAAGCGACCGGAAATGGCAAACACCGGCTGCACACTCATTGGCAGTCGGGCAGTACCGTATATCCGCCGTTCACAACATCGCCGGCCAGGTTTCAGACTGGGGCCGTGTGCGAACATTTACCGTGGTCGCAGAAGCAAGCGAAGGACTGTTCGACTTCGCTCGCCTGCGCGCCTTCATTCAAAACGCGTTGCGGAAAATTTCCTCGATCTGGCGCTGATCCGCCGCCCGTGGATTGGTCAGTCCACAGGCGTCCTTCAAGGCGTTGGTGGCGAGCACCGGGATATCGCTGAGTTTCGCGCCCAGCTCACGCAGTCCGCCGGGAATCTCGACGTCTTTGGCAAGGTTGCGGATGGTATTGATCGCCGCCTGCGCGCCCTCCTCTGCGCTGAAACCACGAATATCCGCGCCCATGGCGTGGGCGACATCCCTGAGTCGATCAGCACAGACCAGCGCATTGAAACTCTGTACATGTGGCAGCAGCACGGCGTTACAGACGCCGTGGGGCAAGTCGTAGTAGCCGCCGAGCTGATGCGCCATGGCGTGGACAAATCCAAGTGAGGCGTTATTGAACGCCATGCCCGCGAGGAACTGCGCGTAAGCCATGTTCTCCCGCGCCGCCAGGTCGCTGCCGTCGCGCACGGCCAGACGCAGGTTGCTGCTGATCAGGCTCATGGCCTTCAAAGCGCAGGCGTCGGTGATCGGGTTGGCGGCGGTCGAAACGTAGGCTTCTATGGCGTGGGTCAGCGCGTCCATGCCGGTGGCGGCGGTGAGGCTTTTGGGCATGGCGACCATCAGTTCCGGATCGTTGACTGACAGCAGTGGCGTGACGTTGCGGTCGACGATGGCCATTTTCACGTGGCGCGATTCGTCGGTGATGATGCAGAAGCGGGTCATTTCGCTGGCAGTGCCGGCGGTGGTGTTGATGGCGATCAGCGGCAATTGCGGCTTGCTCGAACGGTCGACGCCTTCGTAATCGCCAATCTGCCCGCCATTGGTTGCGCACAGGGCGATGCCCTTGGCGCAATCATGTGGCGAGCCGCCACCCAGCGACACGACGAAATCGCATTTGCTTTCCTTCAGCAGTCCCAGACCGGATTCGACATTGGCCGTGGTCGGGTTCGGCCTGGCGCCATCGAAGATCACCGAATCGATGTCCTGCATCGCCAGTTTCTCGGCGATCATTGCGGCCACGCCCGCCTTGGCCAGCCCGGCGTCGGTGACAATCAGCGCCTTGCGAAAACCATAATTGCGAATCGCGACCATGGCTTCGTCGAGGCAGCCGCTGCCCATGATGTTGACCGCCGGAATGAAGAAGGTGCTGCTCATCGTGTGTCTCCTGACTGAAGCCGGATCGACTGCCTCGATTCGGCGGGTGCACACAGGATCGACCGATCGGTCACGAGCAATGTTGATCTGGCTCAATGTCCGCTCGTGATAAAGTCGCCGTCCATCTGCCCTTTGTTTTGAGACCGCCCACGCAATGACCGATTTTCTCGATGTCGACGCCACCCTCGAAGACTGGAATGCCTTGCGCGCCGCGAACGATTTCCAGGGTTTGCTGGTGGGCAATGGCGCCAGCCGCGCGGTGTGGGATGACTTCGGCTACGACTCGCTGTTCGAAAACGCCCGTACGGTCGAAGAGAAACCGCTGAGCCCATCGGAACTGGCGGTGTTCGACGCGCTGCAAACCCGCAGCTTCGAACAAGTGCTGGGCGCCCTGAAAACCACCAGCCGGGTCAACAAGGCGCTGGCGGTCAGCTCGGCGGCGCCGCGCAATCGCTATTACGCGATCAAGGAAGCGCTGATCAACACCGTGCACGCGGTGCACATCCCGTGGCGGCTGGTGCAGCCTTCGACGCTGGCGGTGCTCAATGCTGAACTGGCGCGCTATCGCACGGTGTTCACCACCAACTACGACCTGCTCAATTACTGGGCGCTGCAACACCCGGGCGAGGCCATCGACGACCTGTTCAACGGCGCGGACGCGAGTTTCGATCTGAGCCAGAGCGCCACCGACAAACCGCGTCTGCTCTACCTGCACGGTGGTCTGCATCTGGTGCGCAATCAGGACGGCACCGCACGCAAACTGACCTCGACCGAGGGCACCCTGCTCGGCAGTTTCGCCATCAACAATACGATCAAGACCCTGGATGACGTGCCGCTGTTCGTCACCGAAGGGCCGAGCGCCGACAAGCTCAAGACCATCCGCAGTTCGGATTATCTGTCGTTCTGCTACGAGCAATTACTGGCCCATGGCGACAGCCTGTGCATCTTCGGCCATGCGCTGGGCGAGCAGGATGCGCATCTGGTGCGGGCGCTGCGCCTGGCCAGACCGAAGTGCGTGGCGATCTCGATCTACCCGCGCAGTGCCGCGTTCATCCAGCATCAGAAGCGTCACTACGCCAAGGTATTTGAAGGTACCGGGGTTGAGTTGCGGTTCTTTGATGCCAAGAGTCATGCGTTGGGTGATCCGCAGTTGTCGGTACCGGTTGAGGTTTGATATTGGCCGGGCTGACGCCTTCGCGAGCAGGCTCCCACAAAGTTTTATGGCGAACCAACAATCTTCTTTCAATCCCAAATCCCTGTGGGAGCTGGCTTGCCAGCGATAGCGGTGAATCAGTCGACATTAATGTTGCAGATGCCGTCGCCATCGCTGGCAAGCCAGCTCCCACATTTGAATGCATTCCACCTGTGGAATGTATTGGCCTCAGAGGACAGGCAGGGTCTTGTCCTTGATGGTTTTCGTCGGGCCGTTGGCCTTCACGCTGGCGATGCCCTTTTCGCACGCGCCATCCGATGAATACGACTCGCTGCTGCCGATGACTTGGTGATTGGCCGCCTTGAGGTTGAAGTACGGGTGGCCGTCCTTGGTCGATTTTTTCTCGTAACGCTCGTCCAGCGGGCTGTTGGCCTGGACCGAGGCGATGCCGCCGTCGGCGCCGGCGCGGGTGCTGTAGAGCTCGCTGGTCAGAATCGTTTCGGCGTTCGCCGCTTTCAACACGAACCTGAATTGGCCGTTGCTGCTTTTGCTCACTTCGTACCATCCGGACATGTCTGTTTCTCCTGGGGGCGATTGAGAGATTTCGCGCTTCAGAGTAAAGACCAGCGTCTGCGATCTGTCGCCTGCCTCGACTACAAGGTGATTTTCGTACCGAGCAGACCGAGGAAACCGGCCAGCCAATCAGGATGCGCCGGCCACGCCGGAGCGGTGGCGAAATTCCCCTGAACATGGCCATCGGTCACCGGAATGTCGATGTAGGTGCCGCCCGCCAGACGTACTTCCGGGGCGCAGGCCGGATACGCGCTGCACTCACGCCCCTCGAGCACACCCGCCGCCGCGAGCAGTTGCGCGCCATGGCAGACCGCTGCGATGGGCTTGCCGGCGTTGTCGAACGCGCGCACCAGTTCGAGGACTTTGTCGTTCAGCCGCAGGTATTCCGGCGCACGACCGCCGGGAATCAGCAGCGCGTCGTAATCGGCTTCGCTGGCCTTGGCGAAATCAAAATTGAGCGCGAACAGGTGACCGGGTTTTTCGCTGTAGGTCTGATCACCTTCAAAATCATGAATCGCCGTGCGCACGGTGCTGCCGGCGGACTTGTCCGGGCACACGGCGTGGACCGTGTGGCCGACCATCTGCAGGGCCTGGAACGGCACCATCACTTCGTAGTCTTCGACGTAATCGCCGACCAGCATCAGGATCTTTTTCGCGGCCATGGGAAAACTCCTCGGGGAAAGGTCTGGGAGTATTCAAGGTAGACCGTATCCAAGGGTTGCGGTAATTCCAGGCTTACTACGCTCGATCGCGATAAATGTAGGAGCCGCCGAAGGCTGCGATCTTTTGATCTTGCATTTGAATAACCAGGATCAAAAGATCGCAGCCTTCGGCAGCTCCTACAGGGGTGTATTTCAGGCTATCAGGCGAGAAAACCGTCAGCGCGCAGCAGGGTTTCCAGGCAGTGTTCGCTGATGTGGTAGAACGCCTTGAGCTCTGTGATCTTCGCCAACAACTGCGTCGGATCGACAGGTTCGGCGCGTTTCACCGCGAGAATCATCTTGTTCTTGTTGGTGTGTTCCAGCGAAATGAATTCGAAGACTTTGGTCTCGTAACCGCACGCTTCGAGGAACAGCGCGCGCAAGCTGTCGGTGACCATTTCCGCCTGTTGGCCGAGGTGCAAGCCGTATTGCAGCATCGGCTTGAGCAGCGCCGGGCTCTGGATCTGCAGGCGGATCTGTTTGTGACAGCACGGTGAGCACATGATGATCGACGCGCCCGAGCGGATGCCGGTGTGTATCGCGTAATCGGTAGCGATATCGCAGGCATGCAGGGCGATCATCACGTCCAGCTCGCTCGGCGCCACCGTGCGCACGTCACCGCACTTGAACACCAGCCCCGGATGCTCAAGCTTCGCCGCAGCGGCGTTGCACAGGTTGACCATTTCTTCGCGCAGCTCGACGCCGGTGACTTCGCCCTCGGCCTTCAGCGAATTGCGCAGGTAGTCGTGAATGGCGAACGTCAGGTAGCCCTTGCCCGAACCGAAATCGGCGACCCGCACCGGTTTGTCCAGCGCCAGCGGCGACGAGGTCAGGGCATGGCTGAACACTTCGATGAACTTGTTGATCTGCTTCCACTTGCGCGACATCGCCGGGATCAGCTCGTGTTGCGCATTGGTCACGCCCAGATCCTTGAGGAACGGGCGGCTCAACTCTAGAAAGCGGTTTTTCTCGCGGTTGTGCTCGGCGGACGGCGCTTCACGCAATTGCTGGGGCTTGCTCTTGAACAGCGAACTCTTGCCCTTTTTGCTGTATTCCAGCTGCGCTTCGTCGCTCAGCGCCAATAAATGCGCATTTTTGAACGAGGTCGGCAGCAGCCCGCCGATCAGCGTCACGCCCTCGTCAAGCGGCAGGTTCTTGGTGATGTCGCGGGTCTTGTAGCGATAAACGAATGACAGGCACGGCTGCGCCTTGACCGTCACCGGTTTGATGATGACCCGTTGCAGATCCGCCTCTTCACCGACGTACTTGGCCAGCACCAGTTTGATGAAACCGCTGTCGTCGAGGCTGGTTTGCAGCAGCTCGATGAACTGGGCGTGGTGATCGGCGGCCGGTTTGGCGGACGGCGCGGAAGAAGCGGAAACGGACATGGACAAGCGGCCTCGGACGGGCGGAATCGGGAATGGCGGGTATTTTAGGGGGGATGGGGGTTGGGAACACCCTCTTATTTACCCAACGGCAAAATCCATGACAACGACTTTTGTGGCGAGGGGATTTATCCCCGATGGGGCGCGAAGCGGCCCTCTGTGTTCGGCCCGTCAAACCACGCGCGCAGGTGTTGCGACTGCTACGCAGCCGATCGGGGATAAATCCCCTCGCCACAGAGGCCAAATATGCGCGACTGCTTCAGCCCAACACCACCAACCGATTCGGCAATTCATTCCGCACCTGCGTCACCGGCACGTGCACCTTCAACAACTCGCCACACGCCTCCACGCACGTGACAAACCCTTCCAGCGTGCGCCCCTGCCTGACCTGTTCGGTAAACGCCGCGACAATCGCGTCCCAGTTGCTGTTGTCCAGCCGTTTGGAAATCCCCTCGTCCACCAGAATTTCCACATAGCGCTCAGCCTCGCAGACAAAAATCAGCATGCCGGTGCTGCCCACGGTGTGGTGCAGGTTCTGTTCGAGAAACTGCCGCCGCGCCAGGTTGGAGGCGCGCCAGTGGCGCACGCGGCGCGGGACCAGATGGGTGGTGATTTTCGGCAGACGAAACAGCAGGCACAGGACGATGAACATGCCCCATTGCACCAGCAACAGGCTGCGCAGGGTCAGCCAGCCGGTGAGGTAGTGGACGATGCCCGGCAACACCAGCGCCAGCAGACTGGCCCAGAGCAGCGGGATGTACGCGTAATCGTCGGCGCGGGCAGCGAGCACCGTGACCAGTTCGGCGTCGGTGTCGCGTTCGACCCGGGCGATGGCCTCGGCGACTTTGCGTTGTTCGTGTTCAGTCAGTAATGCCATGTCGAAAAGTGCCTGCTCATTATTCTTTTGATCTCACCAGCCGCCGGACGAACCGCCGCCGCCGAAACTGCCCCCGCCACCGCTGAAGCCGCCACCGCCTCCGCCGCCGAATCCGCCCCCACCGCCAAAGCCGCCCCCTCC
>NZ_JASCPT010000142.1:0-12574 GCF_029959775.1 Pseudomonas sp. PS01270
TAATCTGCTGTGAAGTCGATGCCGTCTTCGCGAGCAGGCTCGCTCCCACAGGGAGTTTGTGTCATCCACTGTGGGAGCGAGCCTGCTCGCGAAGAGGCCGGCCCACTCAATGAATAATCCAGACCTCAGCGCATATCATCCGACAACGGTGTCGGCTCGTCCGCCGGCGGTACATCCTCGTCATCCGGCGGATCCTTCCAGTCATCCGGGCGGTCGGCATCGCTCAGCGGATCGCGCCCCGGGTCCATGCCCGGCGGTGCATCGTGATCGCTCAGGGTCGGCTCGTCGGTGCCGGATACGGGGCGGGTCTGGTCGGTGGGCGCCATGCCACCGGGAACAAGCGAGTCATCAGCCATGCTGCACCTCACAATACTGGCCCGGATTATCCGGGGCCTATTACTTGGAAGCGCGGGTGCTAAGGGCGTGCGGTAGATCAGACCAGCGGCATCAGCCTTGGGCGGTAAAGCGATCGCGACTGTTGGTCAGGTGCAACCACATCGCGGCACGGGCGGCATCGGCGTCCTGACGCTTGATCGCATTCAGAATCGCCTCGTGTTCCAGATTGGCCAAGTGGCCGAGCTTGCTCAGATCCGCCGCGCCGCGCTCGGCGGCATTGAGCCGATTGCGCGGGATCATCGCACTGCCCAGGTGCTGCATGATCTCGCTGAAACAAGCGTTGCCGGTGGCCTCGGCGATCAGCAGATGAAAACGCCGATCGGCCTCCACGCAGCTGTCGTTGTTCGCCAGCAGCCGTTGATAGTCATCCAGCGCCTGACGCATCTGCTGCACCTGCTGCTCACTGCGCCGCTGCGCCGCCAGCGCCGCCGCTTGCGTCTCCAGGCCCATGCGCAATTCGAGAATGCTGCGCACGCCGAGCGCCGTATCGACGTTCAGGCGCAGGCCCTGCTCCGCTGCACGCTCGATCACGAAGGTACCGATGCCGTGGCGCGTCTCGACCAGCCCCGAGGCCTGCAACTTGGAAATGGCCTCGCGCACCACCGTGCGGCTGACGCCGTGCTCCTGAACGATGGAGTTCTCCGACGGTAGCTTGTCACCGGGCGACAGTTGTCCGAGCAGGATGCTCTGGGTGAGCTTTTCCACCAGGTCATGAGCGAGGTTGTGCGTGCGTTTGCGCGCGGGCGCGTCGAGGTCTTCTTGCATGATCGGTTCCGGTGATCGGGGCTTGCCGATCGTAGCACTGCGGGATGACGGTTGAGATGGATTTTAGCGGTCGATGGGTCGTCAGCTTGTATGACAACACTCCATTACCTCGAATATTTTCGATAGCCAGCCATCACGCATCATCATTCATATCTCAAAAAGGCGCTGCGCTCGACTGGCGAAATGTTCAATGAATACGAGCTAGAATCCGGTTTTCGCATAAAAAACCGAACAATCAGAAGAATTTGATCGCCCTCCCCACTTGTAGGACAAAAAATTACAGTTGTATGATGTCTAGCAACAACGCAGCACCCAGTCCTACCCGCATAAAAATAATCAGTGGGAGAAACATCAGTGAAAACCTCCGTCTCCGGGATGCAGGACAGCGTCGATCCGACGCTCGCCTCAGCCATCTCCAAAGTCAAACGCCACGTCCTGCCGCTCTTCGTGATCATGTTCATCGTCAATTACATTGACCGGGTGAACATCGGCTTCGTCCGCACCCACATGGAAACCGATCTGGGCATTGGTGCTGCCGCCTACGGCTTCGGCGCCGGGCTGTTCTTCATCGGTTACGCGCTGTTCGAAGTGCCGTCCAACATGCTTTTGCAGAAAGTCGGCGCGCGGATCTGGCTGACCCGCATCATGTTCACCTGGGGCATAGTCGCGGCCTGCATGGCCTTCATTCAGAACGAAACCCACTTCTATATCCTGCGTTTCCTGCTCGGTGTCGCCGAGGCCGGGTTCTTTCCCGGGGTGATTTATTACTTCACCCGTTGGCTGCCCGGCGTCGAGCGCGGCAAGGCGATCGCGATCTTCCTCAGCGGCTCGGCCGTGGCCTCGCTGATCTCCGGTCCGCTGTCCGGCCTGCTCCTGCAGATCAATGGGCTGGGCATGCACGGCTGGCAGTGGATGTACTTCATCGAGGGGATGTTCTCGGTGTGCCTGTGCGTGTTTGTCTGGTTCTGGCTGGATGCCAAACCCCACGACGCCAAATGGCTGAGCCGCGCCGAACAGGATGCGCTGGTCAGCGCCATCGACGACGAGCAAAAGGCCCGCGAAGCCGCGACGCCGATCCGGCCGTCGCTGGGCAAACTGCTCAAGGACCGGCAGATCATTCTGTTCTGCCTGATCTACTTCTTCATTCAGCTGACCATTTACGCGGCGACTTTCTGGCTGCCGAGCATCATCAAGAAGATGGGCGAACTCAGCGACGTGCAGGTCGGCATGTTCAACTCGATTCCATGGTTGCTGTCGATCGTCGGCATGTATGCCTTCGCCTCGCTGTCGGCGAAGTGGAAACACCAGCAAGCATGGGTCGCCACTGCCCTGTTGATCGCCGCAGCGGGGATGTTCATGTCCACCACTGGCGGGCCGATCTTTGCCTTCGTCGCGATCTGCTTTGCGGCACTGGGTTTCAAATCCGCCTCGTCGCTGTTCTGGCCGATTCCCCAGGCTTACCTGGATGCACGCATCGCGGCGGCAGTGATCGCGCTGATCAACTCAGTGGGCAACCTCGGCGGCTTCGTCGCGCCAACCACCTTCGGCCTGCTGGAGCAGCACACCGGCTCGATTCAGGGCGGCCTCTATGGTCTGGCCGCGACCTCGATCATCGCCGCAATCATCGTCTTCGCCGCGCGCACCACGCCCAAACCCGCTGCTGAAAAGGCTGTGGCCGACGCCGCGCCGAAACACGCCTGACTACGTCTCGACAAGGAAAACAATAATGACTGTTCATGACACCGCCAAAGCTCCGATCATCACCGACATGCAGGTCATTCCGGTGGCCGGTCACGACGGCATGCTGCTCAACCTGAGCGGCGCCCACGGGCCGTTTTTCACCCGCAACATCGTCATCCTCAAGGACAACGCCGGCCATACCGGCGTCGGCGAAGTGCCCGGTGGCGAGCGTATTCGCCAGACACTGGAAGACGCACGCAATCTGGTGGTCGGCAGCCCCATCGGCACCTACCAGAAGATTCTCAACCAGGTGCGCCAGACCTTCGCCGACCGCGATGCCGGCGGCCGCGGCCTGCAAACATTCGACCTGCGCATCACCATTCACGCGGTCACCGGCCTGGAGGCCGCTCTCCTCGACCTGCTCGGCCAGCACCTCGACGTGCCGGTGGCGGCGCTGCTCGGTGAAGGTCAGCAACGTGACGAAGTGAAGATGCTCGGTTATCTGTTTTACGTTGGTGATCAACACGAAACCGATCTGGCCTATCGCAGCGAACCGGACGCCGACAACGACTGGTTCCGTGTGCGCCACGAGAAAGCCATGACCGCCGAAGCAGTCGTGCGTCTGGCCGAGGCGGCGCACGCCAAGTACGGTTTCAAGGATTTCAAACTCAAGGGCGGCGTGCTCAGCGGCGATGCCGAAATCGAAGCGGTCACGGCACTGGCCGAGCGCTTCCCTCAAGCGCGAATCACCCTCGATCCGAACGGCGCCTGGTCGCTGAAAGAGGCGATTCGTCTGTGCCGCGATCAGCACCACGTACTCGCCTACGCCGAAGACCCGTGCGGTGCCGAAAACGGTTATTCCGGGCGCGAAGTCATGGCTGAATTCCGCCGCGCCACCGGACTGAAAACCGCGACCAACATGATCGCCACCGACTGGCGTGAAATGGGCCACGCGATTCAGTTGCAGTCAGTGGACATCCCGCTGGCCGACCCGCACTTCTGGACCATGCAGGGTTCGGTACGCGTCGCGCAGATGTGCCACGAGTGGGGCCTGACCTGGGGTTCGCATTCCAACAACCACTTTGATATTTCCCTGGCCATGTTCACCCATGTCGCCGCCGCCGCACCCGGCGAGATCACCGCCATCGACACCCACTGGATCTGGCAGGACGGCCAGCGTCTGACCAAGGCACCGCTGCAAATTGTCGATGGTCTCGTGCAGGTGCCGAAAAAACCCGGGCTGGGCGTGGAGCTGGACATGGATCAAGTGGCCAAGGCCCACGAACTTTACAAAGGCATGGGCCTCGGCGCGCGGGATGACAGCGTGGCGATGCAGTTCCTGATTCCGGGGTGGAAATTCGATAACAAGCGGCCGTGTCTGGTGCGGTAAGAAAAATCGAGGATTAAAGACCGGCCCTGTAATTCAACTGATAAACCTGTGGGAGCTGGCTTGCCAGCGATAGCGGTGGGTCAGCCAGCACCAATGTTGGCCATTGCGACCCCATCGCTGGCAAGCCAGCTCCCACAGGGAATGAGGTGAATCAGGCAGAAACTTGCAGCAACCACGCCTTGAACGCTTTCATCGCCACCGTTTCCGCTCGCGACTGCAACCGCGTCAGCCAGTAACTGCCGGTGGTGATCTCGATCGCAAACGGCTGGCAGATCGCATCTGCCGCCAGCTGCCGGGCGAACATCAGCGGCGGCGCCAACGCCACGCCGCCGCCCTGCAATGCGGCCTCCATCATTGCCAGCGACGAATCGAACACGATGCTTTGCGGTGGCGCGGCCTGCGTCGCCAGGCCCGCTGCGTGAAACCACTCCGGCCATTCATCGGTGCGATAGGAACGCAGCAAGGTCTGCTGCAACAGGTCCGCCGGCTTGTGCAGTTGCCGGGCAATCTCCGGCACGCACAATACCGACAACGGCGCATCGAGCAAGCGTGTCGCCTCGATGCCATGCCAGGCGCCAGCACCGAAACGAATGGCGTAATCCAGTCCCTCCGCCGCCACATCCACCCGGTTGTTATTGGTCGACAGACGTAAATCTATAAGCGGATGTTTCCCCCGAAAGTCCGCCAGCCTCGGCAACAGCCAGCCCACGGCAAACGTGCCCACTGCGCCGACCGTCAACATGTCGCGATACTGCCCACCGGCCAGACGCTCGAGCATCTGCGCGATGTGGTCGAATGAAGTGCTGAGCACCGGCAGCAAAGTCTCGCCTTCACTGGTCAGCATCAGCCCACGGGGCAGGCGTTTGAACAGGGTCAGGTTGAGTTGCGCTTCCAGGCTTTTGACCTGATGGCTCACCGCCGCTTGTGTCACGCACAACTCGACGGCAGCACGGGTAAAACTCAAGTGACGTGCCGAGGCTTCAAATGCGCGCAGAGCGTTGAGCGGCAGTTGCGGTCGAATCATGCGTTGCCTCAAATTTTTCTAATGGCTCATGCGAGTTTTCATCGTTTGTCGAGGGCCGGCGAAGTGCCTAAATTGGCCGCGCTGATCGGCCGTCCGATGAAAAATCACCCGCAGTGTAGCGGGATACACCAATCGACACTCATGGAGAGTGATTCAATCATGTGTTCCTTAAAACCGAGCAAGGTCTTTTCCTACAGCGCTTTCGCACTGTTCTTCGGCAGCGTTGCCTGTCATGCCGCAACGCCGACGGATGCGCAATTACAGGCTCTGGTCAGCCAAGCCGTCACCCCGGCGATGCAGCAAAACAACATCCCGGGGCTGACGGTAGCGATCACGCTGAATGGCCAGGCGCATTACTTTAACTACGGGGTCGCCGCTAAAGACACCGCGCAAAAGGTCAGCGAAAACACCCTCTTCGAAGTCGGCTCGGTGAGTAAAACCTTCACCGCCACCCTCGCCGGTTACGCCCAGGCCACAGGCAAACTCGACCTGTCGAGCAAGGCCAGCCAACTCTGGCCGGAGCTCAAGGGCAGCGCCTTCGACAACATCAGCGTGCTGCAACTGGGCACCTACAGTGCTGGCGGACTGCCGTTGCAATTCCCCGCTGAGGCGGATTCTTCCGACAAGATGCTCGGCTATTACCAACAGTGGAAACCGCAATTTCCCGCCGGCAGCCATCGCCTGTATTCCAACCCGAGCCTGGGCCTGTTCGGCTACCTGACGGCGAAAAGCCTCGGCCAGCCGTTCGACTTGGCAATGACGCAAACCCTGCTGCCGAAACTCGGCCTTCAGCACACCTTCCTCAGCGTACCGTCAGCGCAGTCGAAGCTTTATGCCCAAGGCTACGACAGCGCCGACCAACCGGTACGCGTCAGCCCCGGCGCCCTCGACGCCGAAGCCTACGGCATCAAAACCAGCGCCACCGACCTGCTGCGTTACGTCCAGGCACAGCTGAAACCGGCCAGCCTTGCGCCTGATCTGCACAAAGCCATCGCCAACACCCACATCGGTTATTACCGCGTCGGCGACATGACCCAAGGCCTGGGCTGGGAACGCTACGCCTACCCGATCAGCCTGGAAAAACTGCAAAACGGCAACTCGACCCCCATGGCCATGGAACCGCACAAAGTCGAGTGGCTGACCCCACCGCAAGCTGAACCGGCCAATGTGCTGTTCAACAAAAGCGGATCTACGCGGGGCTTTGGCGCGTATGTGGCGTTCGTGCCGTCGCGGGACATAGGCATCGTGATTCTGGCCAACAAGAACTACCCGAATGCCGAACGGGTGAAGATTGCGCATGAGATTTTCAGTCAGTTGACCGAATAAAGATCAAAAGATCGCAGCCTGCGGCAGCTCCATTGACCGAGTGAAAACCCGATCCTGTAGGAGCCGCCGCAGGCTGCGATCTTTTTCGTTTCAGCGCTTAAAGCTGCGCCTGCAAGCGCCAGCCAATGACATCCATCAAGTCACAGCTATCGCGCAACGGAATCGCCAGCACCCGGGCGAAATCCTGCAACAGCAATGCATCGTGTCCCTTGCCCTCGTCCAGCGAAAGGCTCTCCATCAGCTGCGTCACACAGCGCAAGCGGTAAGCCGCGGTGCCGTGCAACACGTCAATGGGGGCTTCGCTGTCGATCAGCACACAGGGAATTTTGCAGTCGATCCCGGTGATCGGTATGTAGCGCGCCATAGTAGAACCTTCCTGTTCAATGTTGAGTCGCCGTTGCGGGTGAATCGAGATTGTCCAACGCGCGGTTGACCAGCAGTTCTCCGACTACCGCCAATTGCTGGATCGACAACGTCAGGCTGCGCTGCGCACCGCTCAACTCGCAGGCCAGATCGGTGGTCAGTACGTTCAGTGAGGCAAGGGTTTCGCAGGCATGGCTCAGCAGTGTCGCCGTGTCGATGTCGGGGAGAATGGTGAAGACGTGGCTGATGGGGTCGGGTTGGCCGGGGTGGCGCAAACGCGGGTTATTGGAGTTGAAGGAGCTTGAATCCATGGGGGATTCGGGGGGATTTGGAGTGTGTTTTTTCATAAATAAACCCTCGGGACATTTAAAGAAAAAACTGCCGAACTCACTTCCACGAGAGGGTGGCAGCTTTGCGCAGGTGTGGAAGTCCGGGGAAACCCGAGGAACCCGGTGCACTCGAGAGTGCTCCTGCGCATAGCTGCCATAAGCAAACAATGTTGGCATAAAAACCACCAACATGTGTTTACAGGCGCAATGCGCGCTCGGGAATCACCGGACTTCCACATCCGACCACTGTGTTTTTCAGCGGCCAAAAGAGGTTATCCCCCTGCGCCACAACGCACCAGTTCACCACGGCCGCCGCGTCTTGCAGGAAAAATCCACAGAGATTGAAGGCGATTTGTGTCAGACATTTCGGCAGGCACATGCTGCAACGAGTTTTGATTAGCGGATAAATTCGTTGTATCTACACTGATCGATTCAATCCGGGGACGGTGATGACATAATGCGCATAACTTCATATCGACAGAATCTAAGGGTGACGCATTGCAAGTTTTCAGCCTAAGCCTTACCGATGTCGGCCGGTTCGCCGATCTGACGATCTACTTGGCACCGACCTCCAAGAATCCATCCAATGTGACAGTGTTGGTGGGGAACAACGGGGCTGGCAAAACCACGGTTTTGAAATCGCTTGCGACATCCTTGAGCTGGCTGGTCGCCAGGATCCGTTCCGAAAAAGGTGTCGGAAGTCCCATAACTGATGATGTTATTCGTAACAATAGTTCTATTGCGATGATTAACGTCGCTGTGATCGACACATGCAATGCGCAGTCCGAAACACTTGAGGAATGGGCAAAAGAAATTTTGTTTAGCTGGACAGTTGCCCGCGGCAAAAGAGGACGAAAGTCTGCGTCTCATAGCGTGTTGGCGGACGCTACCTTAGTAGCCGATCACTATCGCACTCAACTTTCAGGCGACGACAGCGCTTCCCTACCACTGATTGCCTACTACCCAGTTGAACGCTCCGTTCTTGAAATACCGCTAAAAATTCGCACCAAACATTCCTTTGACCAACTCGATGGTTACGATAACTCACTCAACAGAGGCGTTGATTTTCGCCGTTTTTTCGAATGGTTTCGCCAGCGCGAAGACAGTGAGAACGAGACAGGTATTTCAGATACCGCACTGACCGAAATTTCTGAAATATTCGGTTCAAACAGTGACGTATGGAAGACTCTTGCCGAGTTAAGGGCATCCACCAGAGATCGCCAATTAATAGCGGTACGCTCAGCCATAAGCGCATTTATGCCTGGCTTTAGCAATCTGCGCGTCAAACGCAAACCACGACTACACATGGCAATAGATAAGGACGGCGTCACTCTAAACGTCGCCCAACTCTCTCAAGGTGAGAAATCGATAATGGCACTCGTCGGCGATATTGCTCGTCGTTTGGCGATGATGAATCAATCGATGGAAAACCCACTGCACGGTGACGGCATCGTGCTCATCGACGAGGTCGATTTGCACCTGCATCCGAAGTGGCAACGCAGCCTGATCCGTCAGTTGAGCGAAACGTTCCCGAACTGCCAGTTCGTACTAACCACGCACTCCCCCCTCGTCATCAGCGATGCTAAGGAGGTGCTGGTTTACGTACTCAACGACGGCGAGCTTCAAGAACACAACGGCCTTTACGGACTCGACGCCAATCAGATACTGCTGGAAGTCATGGACACTGACATCCGCAACAGCGACGTGCAGAAGCGCCTGAATCGGCTTCTGAAGGAAGTACAGGACGGAAATCTGGACGAAGCCAAATTGCTGTTCGCTGAGCTTTCCTCAGAACTCCCCGAAGGTCATATCGAGCTAACGAAAGCCGCTCTGCTGATCCGCAAGCTGGAGTTGCGTCGTGCGTAAGATAATCAAAGGAGCTGAGCCGGATTCATTTGCGAAATGGAAGCTGAAAAACAAGACCGCCACCTACCCTGACCTTCCGCACGAAGAACGTCAAACCGTCAGGGCCGCTTGCGTCACCGAGCAGTTCGGGCTGTGCGCTTATTGCTGTCAGTCCATCACGGTCGATGGCTCCCACAATGAGCATGTTGAAGCTCAGAATCGCGTCCACAACCGCACTTTGGATTTCACCAACATCGTAGCCAGTTGCGAGAATCGCCCTCATTGCGGGCACGGTCGAGGAACGCAGCCGCTGGGGCTGACTCCTTTCATGGATGAGTGTGAAACCGAACTCAAGTTTTACCTTTCAGGCTTGGTCGCGGGAAAAACTGCACGCGCAAAAGAGGCCATAGAAACTTTGAATCTGGGCCACACCGAAGAGAGCAACCGCGCTCTTATCGGCAGAAGAAGAACCTTGGTTGAAGCGCTGATTTATAAGGTTGGGGTCCAACCCGGCGAATTGCCGGAGATTGAGGATAAGGAAATACTCGACCTGCTCCTGGATGATTTACTTCTGCCGAAAGCGCAAAAGCTCGAACCCTTCTCGCCCGTGCTAGTAAATATCATCCGCCAGATGCCAGCGTAAAAAAGGGGCGAGAAGATAACTCTTCTCGCCCCTTTTTACGCTTATAAAACATCTCTCAAAAACCGATCAATCATCCGGCATCTGCGGCGGTTTGCTCGGTTTCGCCGGTTTGCTGCCCTTAGCGCCTTTGGCCGGTTCCGGCTCGGTGGCGGCAGGCGTTTGTGCGGCGGCGGCCGCAGCGGCGGCTTCTTTTTCGGCCAAGGGCATGGCGTCGATGGTTTCGAAGATTTTTGCCAGGCTCAATGCCTTGGCTTCGTCACCCGAGGCGGAGAGCTTGGTTTCGCCGTCCTTGCCCACCAGGAACACTTTGGGATAAGCGCCAGCGCCGAGCTTCAGCGAGCGCAGCAGGGCCATGGTGTCCTGCTGGCCCATGTCCTTGCCGTCGAGCTGTCCGGACATGCTGAGGATGGTGTAGACCTTGATGTTGCGGTCGGTGACGCCCTTTTTGTTGGCCGGGTCTTCCAGTGACTTTTTCAGGCTCAGCCACACCGGGTCGACGGTGCTTTGCGCAATCACGATCAGCGGGCGGGCGCGGCCCACGTCCCCGGCCAGGGGTGAATCGCTGTCGGCGGCGAACAGGGGGCCAGCGATTGCCAGCAAGAGGGTCAGGGTCAGGGACCTGATGAGCATGCGCATCTCCTTTTGATATCCACGCACTACTGATTGCGCATCGTGGCGATTGTTCCGGCGGCGTCTGGCAAAAAGGCATTGCCCTGTCAGAAGCTTAGGTCAGGGAGAACTTTGCGCAACATGACGCAAGCGATCATCGGCACATCCCTACGGCCGCTGCATTGGAAGTGTTTGCTCCAGACTGAATCAGAACGCCAACTTATAACCAATCAACACCAGCATCGTCGCCAGGCACGGGCGCAGGACTTCGTCGGAGATGCGTCCGGTCAGGTGGCTGCCGAGCCAGATGCCCGGCAGCGAGCCCATCAGCAGGAAGCCCAGCACGCCCCAATCCATGTTGCCCATGCTTGCGTGGCCGAGGCCGGCGACGAGGGTCAGGGGTACGGCGTGGGCGATTTCGGTGCCGACCAGGCGGCGGGTTGGCAGTAGCGGGTAGAGGATGAACAAGGCGACGGTGCCCAGTGCGCCGGCGCCAATCGAGGTCAGGGCGACCATGGTGCCGAGGATCAGACCGGTGATCACCGTCATCACGTTAAGCCGCGAACCGCTCGGGTTATAGTTGCCGCCGGCGCGTTTGTGGGCGAATTCGAGCAAGCGTTTCTTGAAGAAGATTGCCAGGGCAGTGGCGAAGAGGACGAAGCCGAGCGCCTGTTTGATGATGGCGTTCATCGCGTCCGGCGCGGTGTGCAGGGTGCTGAGGAACCACAGGGTCATGGCCACGGCTGGCACGCTGCCGAGGGTCAGCCAGCCGGTGATCGCCCAGTCGATGTTCTTGTTCTTCCTGTGAACGAGGACGCCGCTGGATTTGGTGATCGCAGCGTACAGCAGATCGGTACCCACCGCCGTCGCCGGGTTGATGCCGAACCACAGCAGAATCGGCGTCATCAACGAACCGCCGCCGACACCGGTCATGCCTACGATAAACCCAACCACCAGCCCGGCAATCACCAGGCCGAAATTTGCCAATTCCATTCAAACGTCCAGAAAACGACAGGAAAATCTGGCCCGCAGCATAGCGATTTTTCTTATAACCACATATATCGATGCGGTCTATCGTTATGCCATATCGAATTCACCGCAGATCCCACAGTGGATCTTTGCGCTTCAGCAAACCTGCAAGGCTCACTGCACCGGCAGGAAATTCAAGAACAGCAGGCTCTGCGCGTAATTCAGGCCGATCCTGCGATAGCGCTCATCGAGCATCTGCGTGAGCAGGTCCAGGCGCGCGACGATTTTGCTGAATTCGGTGGCGAAGCTGAGGTTGCTGCCCTCCTCCGAGATTTCGTTGGAGAACAGCAACGGCTGGCCTTCCTTGTTTTGTCGTTGCGACAAAATCCACATGGCTTTTTCGATGTTGCGCGCGGCGTTGTGCACGAACGTCGGGTTGATCGCGTCGGTCATGTAGAACTCGGTGCGATTGCCGTGGGCGGTAACCAGCATGCTGCCGATTGCATAGATGAAGGCGCCGACGCGGTCGCCGAGGAATTCCGGGCTCATCGCATAGCTCAGCGCCGCCAGGTCCTTACGCCCGCCCAGCACGGGCAACGGCTGCTGTTGCTCGACAGCGAGACGCACCTGTTTCACGGCGGCGTTGACGGTGAGGAAGCCGGATTTGCGCAGTTCTTCCGGGTTGCGCAGGTAGAGCTTGCCCATCAATCGATAGAGGCTGTCGAGGTTGTCGCGCATCGCCAGGGTGGCCATACGGTCGACGCTGGTCTGCAGAAATTCCTGCGGCTGCCCTTCTCGTATCTGATTGAAAAATCCATTGCCGTTCTGGTGGCTGCAGCCGCTGAGCAACAGCGACAACAGGCAGGCCAGCAGCAGACACGGGCGGCGGTGAGCGACGGTGATCAGGGCAAAAACACTCGGCATGAAATCTCGGACAGGCACATTCCTGTGCGGCGGGGGTCACCGCATCCTGGCCATGCATAGAGCCGCCGATTGCGAAAAAGTGCAGTGCCCGGGCGGTGAGCCGACCTTCGGCGCTTTTCGCCATATCAATTAGTCGGACTTTATATTTGCCAACAGCGGTAAATCCGCTATAAATCTTCTCTCTCGACTCAAATAGCATGACTAGTGACATGTAGGAGCTGCCGAAGGCTGCGATCTTTTGATCTTGCTTCTAAAAATCAAGATCAAGATCAAGATCAAGATCAAGATCAAAAGATCGCAGCCTTCGGCAG
>NZ_JASCPT010000143.1:0-12450 GCF_029959775.1 Pseudomonas sp. PS01270
TTGGAGCGGCGAAGTACGTAATTGGAAACTCGCAAACGCTGTTTACCTGAATCCAGAGCGCCCTGAAACAAGGGCGTAATAGACTCCTAAAACAGCCGTGAAGCGACAGATACGTTGACACGCACCGAAGCGCCTAAAAAAGTAAGCAAAAAACGCTAGCTCCTACGTTCGGCCCTCGCAGGCTCGGGTTCCTTCGCTCCGGGACTGATCCGGGCGCAGCGGCTCCGGTTTGCTTCGCTGCACCTCCTTCCGCTGTGTTCGACTGCGTCGAACGGTCGCTGCGCTCCCACGCCCGGATCAGTCCCTCCACTCAGCCTTCCGACGTCGCCGGTGGATCAAGATCAAGAGCACTCGAGCTTGCGCTCATTGTGAGTGGGGCGGCTTCGCCGCGGGCAGCTGCGCTGCTTTGCTTTTCTGTGGGAGCGAGCTTGCTCGCGAAGGCGGCCTGACAGCCGACCAATCTCTACCTTTTGGACCAAATCCCTGTGCGAGCTGGCTTGCCAGCGATGGCGACCTCCAAGCCGACCAATCCCTCACTGATGTACCCGATCCAAATGTGGGAGCGAGCCTGCTCGCGAAAGCTCCCTTCCAGACGACATCAAGCCACCTGCCTGTCAGAGGCAATCCCTGCAGTTAAACATCATCAAATTCCCACGTTTAAACTACACGATCCGTTACGCCATCCCGGCTACAACTTCTTGCGCCATTGCCTACGCCTACGCCAGAATCCGCCGGCTTACGCGGCTATGAGGTTGGCTATATCGTTTCTCGATCACTGACAAAAAGCAGTGATCGGGTTTGGTAGCCCGTCTGTAATGGCCGTATGTCTACGCCTTCAGACCGTCCTTTTTTTGGGGGCTCGGTTTATATGGTGGTCATGCGTGGGGCTCGTTCGCGGGCGCCGGGTTCCTATTGCAGCCGGTCTACCAACCCGCGTATGGCCGCCACCCTCGTTTGGTAGCGAAGGTGATGGCTCCTTCAGTCTGCGATAGGAGTTTCATCATGTTCAAAGTAACCCCCAACCCGCCACCCCCCCACGACCGCGCCCTCGACCCGCAAAAAATCCAGGAAGCCACCGACCGCGCCCTCGATTACTACCTCAAACCCGAAGATCTGGCCGCTCCACCAAGCTCTCCAAAATATCGCCCGATCTATGTCGTGGACCCCACGCTGGATGACGAAACCCTGTTGGTCGAGGCCTGCGAGTCGCTTTCATACGCGCATGCCATGGCCGGTAACATCGCCAACTCGATAGGCGGCCCCGAACGCAAACCACTGCTGGCGCTGCAACAGGTGATCATGCTCAACGAACTGTTGGTCAATCGACTGCTGGATAAGCTGAAGTTGCCTCAGTAATTTCGCTGGCTTTTATGGCCTCTTCGCGAGCAGGCTCGCTCCCACAGGGGATTGGTGTCGGGCACGTAATCTGTGATCACCGCAGATCCAATTTAGGAGTGAGCCTGTTCGCGATGGCGGTCTTCGAGCCGACCAATTCCTCACGGCTGTACCTCATCCAATGTGGGAGCGAGCCTGCTCGCGAAAGCGCTCTACCGGACACCGTCATTTTCAGCAAGCAACAAAAAACCCGGAAAGCTCACGCCATCCGGGTTTTTTCATTCCAGCCATCCAATCAGCGGTTAAACCGCGCCACCAACGAATACTGGGTGTTTGCCGTCTTCGTCAGCTCTTCACTCAGCAACGCCGAGTTATGCGCCTGTTCCGAGGTCTGATCCGCCAGTTCCGAAATATTGCTGATGTTACGGCTGATCTCTTCAGCCACGGCACTTTGCTCTTCGGTCGCGGCGGCGATCTGCGTTGTCATGTCGGTGATGTTGGCCACCGCTTCGCTGATGCCGACCAGTGCCTGATCCGCTTCCAGGACCCGCGCCACGCCTTCTTCGGCCTGGCGATGGCCGGCTTCCATGGTCTGCACGGCGCTGGAGGCGGTCTGTTGCAACTTGGCGATCAGGGCATGGATCTGCCCGGTGGATTCGCTGGTGCGTTGCGCCAGTTGACGGACTTCGTCAGCCACGACCGCAAAACCTCGGCCCATTTCGCCGGCACGCGCAGCCTCGATGGCGGCGTTGAGGGCGAGCAGGTTGGTCTGGTCGGCGATGCCTTTGATCACGTCGACCACGCCGCCGATTTCGTCGCTGTCCTTGGCCAGTTGCGTCACGGTCAGGCCGGTTTCGCCGACGACCACCGACAGGCGCTGGATCGCTTCGCGGGTTTCGCCGGCGATGTCGCGGCCGCGGCCGGTCAGGCGGTTGGCTTCCTGGGTGGCGTCAGCGGTGCGCTGTACGTGGCTGGCGACTTCCTGGGTGGTGGCGGCCATCTGGTTGACGGCGGTGGCGACCTGTTCGGTTTCCACGCGCTGGCGTTCCAGGCCGGTCGAGCTGTTGTGCGCCAGGGCGTCGGACTGCTTGGCCTGATCGGTCAGGTGCTCGGCGGTGTCCTGCAAGCGGGTCAGGCAGGTTTTCAGGCGTGCTTCCTGGCTGAGGATCGACATTTCCAGACGCGCCTGCGCGCCACGGCTGTCGGTGTACATCTGCGCGATCAGCGGGTCGGAGGTGGTCTGTTCGGCCAGGCGCAGCAGGCGCTTGAGCCCGCGTTGCTGCCATTGCAGGCCCATCAGGCCCAGCGGCACCGACAAACCGGCGGCGAGGGCGAAGCCCCAATGCGAGTTCAGCGTCGCGCCGATCATGAAGCTCAGCTGGCTGACCAGAATGAACGGCAGCCAGTCCTGCAGGAGCGGCAGCCATTTGTCCGTCGAAGGAATCGCCGACTTGCCCTGGTTGATGCGTTGGTAGAGCGCTTCGGCGCGGCGGATCTGTTCGGCGGTGGGCTTGACGCGCACCGACTCGTAACCGATCACCTGATTGCCTTCGAACACCGGTGTTACATAGGCGTTAACCCAATAGTGGTCACCGGATTTGCAGCGATTCTTGACGATGCCCATCCATGGCAAGCCTTGTTTCAGTGTGCCCCACATGTGCGAGAACACCGCCGACGGCACGTCAGGGTGACGGACCAGATTGTGCGGCGCCCGGATCAGTTCCTCCCGCGAAAACCCGCTGATCTCGACAAAGTCGTCGTTGCAGTAGGTGATCACGCCCTTGGCATCGGTGGTGGAAATCAACCGTTGCTGAGCTGGAAAGGTCCGCTCGCGTTGTGTAATGGGCTGGTTGTTACGCATGGTTTTTCAATCCGCAAGGCTTTGAATGGTTGTCGGCGCCGACAGGTTTTTATTGAAGTTTTTTTTCAGATTTAAGTACGCCGTCGCAAAACCGCGCTTGCGTCAACTGGCCAGCATCGGATAGGTGAACAAGCCGAAGTGCAGCAGGTTCAGGCCGAAATGGGTGGCGATCGCCGCGCCCAGTCCGCCAAAACGGTAGGCCAGACCATAGCCGACCCCGGCCAGTCCCGCCAGCAACACCCAGGTCCAGCCAGCGCCGGCATGCACCAGACCAAACAGCAGCGAGGCCAACAGCAGCGCGAGGTTGTCGCCGTAGGGCAGGTGCTTGAGGCGACGGCTGAGTCCGCCCTGTATATAGCCGCGAAACAGCGCTTCCTCGACCAGCGTCACCAGCAACAGGTTGTTCACCACCCACAGCCAGGCCTGATCCGGCCACTTCGGCGCCCAGGCGATTACGCCGAGCAACAATGCGCCGCCAAGGGCGAGAATCGCGCACAGCGTCAGGGCGAGGGCAGTGGCATAGACCGTCAGGCGCAACGAACGCCGCGCGACAATCCATGGACAGACCAGCAGCAGCCAGAAGCCCACCAGCGGTTTGTCGAGATTGAGGTACATCGCGAACGGCACGGCGTTGTCAGTGAAACGTTGCGGATTGATCACCCGGCCGTTGGCGAAGCCCGGCAGCCAGTGCAGCGCCAGTGCCACGGCCAGAACGATGAACAGGCCATGGCCGAGCCAACGCGCGAACGGCACCTCTTGCTGACGCACGGCGAATGCGGCGAACAGCAAAAGCCCGACGGAGATCAACGCCAGCCAACCGAGTTGGCCGTAGCTCAGGGCCAGTCCGTAACCGAGGCCGAGCAGCGCGAGATAAAGCCAGGGCAGCGCCTTCATGGAAAGTCCTTGTGCGAGATTTCTGGAAGGGGCTTTCTACACGGGCGAGGGAAGTGGGACAAGTGAAGGAGAGTGAGAAGCGCGGCGAATAACTTGGGATCGACGTGTAGGAGCTGCCGAAGGCTGCGATCTTGAGCCTGTGGGACGCGGAGCGTCCCCGGCTGCATTCCCACGCAGAGCGTGGGAACGATCAGATCAAAAGATCGCAGCCTGCGGCAGCTCATACAAGGGTTGTGATTGGCTGGGATATCAGCGCAGGCCCAGTTTGGCCGCCGCGCGCTCGGTAATCTCCGTACGCAACTTCAACGAAGGCGCCGCGCGCAACCGCGCTTCATCGACCACCGCACTTGGCGCCACCTCCGGACTGCCGGCGTTGAACGGCGGTGCCGGGGCATATTCCAGTTGCAACTGCACCAGTTGCGCCGTATCGGCATCGACCAGTTCCGCCGCCAGCACCAAGGCGAAATCGATCCCAGCAGTGATTCCGCCACCGGTAAACAGATTGCCGTCGCGTACCACCCGATCCTTCACCGCAATCGCGCCCAGCGTCGGCAGCAACTGGTGATACGCCCAGTGCGTAGTCGCGCGCTTGCCCTTCAGTAGCCCAGCAGCGCCGAGCACCAGCGAGCCGGTGCACACCGAGGTCACGTAACGTGCCTGGGCGGCCTGGCGTTTGATGAAATCCAGCGTCTGCTGATCTTCCATCAGCGGCCCGACGCCACTGCCGCCGGGCACGCAGATTACGTCCAGATCCGGGCAATCCTCAAAGGTCGTAGTCGGTTTCAGCAGCAGGCCGGTGCTGGCCGTCACCGGCATCAGGTCCTTCCAGATCAGGTGCACCTGCACGCCGGGCAACGAGGCGAGTACGTCATAAGGGCCGGTGAGGTCGAGTTGCTGGACCTGCGGGAATAACAGAAAACCGATCTGCAGCGTCATCGTTCTTGCTCCGTTGAAAGAAGTGGACGACTGTACTGTAGGCGCGTAGGTTCTGGCGCATACGCCAATCACCCCACGAATTACGCCAAATGCCTAAAGCCATTCACGTTCTCGCGTTTGCCAACATGCAGATTCTTGATGTCACCGGGCCGTTGCAGGTGTTCGCCTCGGCCAACGATCTGGCTCGCCAGCGCGGCATGCCGACGCCCTATGCGCCGAGCGTGATTGCCAGCGGTGGCGGGGCGGTGATGTCATCGGCGGGGTTGGCGGTGCTCGCCGAGCCGTTGCCGCAAACGCCCAGCGACACCCTGATCATCGCCGGTGGCTGGGGCATTTATCCCGCCGCCGAAGACTCGCAACTGGTCGACTGGGTGCGCGAGCACGGCACTCATTGCCGGCGCGTGGCTTCGGTGTGCACCGGGGCCTTTCTGCTCGCGGCCAGCGGCTGGCTCGATGGCCGCCGCGTGGTCACCCACTGGACGCGCTGCGAGCAACTGGCCGCGCAGCATCCGAATCTGCGCGTCGAAGCCAATCCGATTTTCATCAACGACGGCCCGGTGTGGACTTCCGCCGGTGTCACGGCAGGCATCGATCTGGCGTTGGCCATGGTCGAAGAAGACCTCGGCCGCGACATCGCCCTCGACGTCGCCCGGCACTTGGTCGTCTTCCTGAAGCGCCCGGGCGGGCAGTCGCAATTCAGCGTGACGCTGTCGCTGCAACAACAGGGCAACCGCTTCGATGAACTGCACGCCTGGATCGCCGAGAACCTGACCTGCGACCTCGGCATCCCGACTCTCGCCGAACAGGCCGGCATGAGCGAACGCAGCTTCATCCGCCACTACCGCGCCGACACCGGCCAGACCCCGGCGCGGGCGATCGAATTGATCCGCGTCGAAACCGCTCGACGACTGCTCAGCGATACCGGTTTGCCGATCAAACGCATCGCCGCCAATTGCGGCTTTGGCAGTGAGGAAACACTGCGGCGCAGTTTTCTGCGAGCGATTGGCGTGACACCGCAGGCTTATCGCGAGCGGTTTTCGGTTAGCGTTGCAACAGATCCAGTATCGCCTTGAGGGTTTCCTGCGGCGCTTCTTCGGGAATGTTGTGGCCGACACCCGCCAGCACTCGCCGCTCATAGAAGCCGCTGAAATGCTCGGCATCTTCATCAATCAGCGAAGGCGGGCCGACGCCATCATCGCCACCGCACAGCGAAATGCTCGGCACGCTGATCACCGGCTGTGTGGCCAGCGCTTCCTCCATCCACTCCAGGGCTGGATCGCCCGGGGCGTATCCGAAGCGATGCCGATAGGAATGAATCACCACGTCGACAAAATCAGGATTATCAAAAGCGTCAGCGGTCAGCGGGTAGCGTTCGTCCTTACGCGCCCATGTCGGCGACCACAGCCGCCAAAGCAGCTGACACAACTCCCGGCGATTCTGCTTAAGGCCCTCGACGCCACGCGGCGTGTGGAAATAGTACTGATACCAGAGCCGATGCTCGTCTTCCGGGTCCAACGGCTGGTTCGCATGGGCGATGTCCTGCACGAGGTAGCCGTCGCCGCTGACCAGCCCGCGCACTCGCGCCGGAAACAACGCCGCGACAATACACGCCGCCCGACCGCCCCAGTCATACCCGCAAAGCATGGCCTGTTCGATACCCAGCGCATCCATCAGATCGAGCAAGTCCTGCGCCATCGCAGCTTGCTGGCCGGAGCGCAGGGTTTGCGCACTGTTGAACCGGGTCGGCCCGTAACCGCGCAAGTACGGCACGATGACGCGGTAGCCTCGCGCGGCCAGCGCCGGGGCGACTTCGTCGAAGGCGCGCGGGGAATAGGGGAAGCCGTGGAGCAGAATCACCGGGGCGCCGTTGTTCGGACCGTGCTGTTCGTAGGCAATGGTCAGAAAAGGCGTAAGGACTGACTGAATCATGACTGTCAACTCCGTGCAAACGTCTTCCAAACCCTAGACCATCGGATAGACTGCGCAGCTCATTCTGTCGACTGGCTTCAAGGACGATACATGTCACTCAAAACGCTGCTTGTTATGTTGGCACTTGTCGTGATGCTGACCGGTTGCGCATCGCCGCCACCGGCATTGCCGGACACCCCGCAGCGCCGTGAACTGATGGAGCGCATGTTTGCCAAGTCGACGATCATGCTGTCCTTCAAGGAGTTGGACGCACGATCCGCTACCGTGCCGGGCGAACCGCAACGCCAGCTCAGCGCCGATGAGGCATTGGCCAGCCATAAGCAACAAATGAATGTAGACCTGCCGGCGGCGTACTGGGAGCAGCGCCGTGCAAACCTTGCGCAACTTATCGATGCCAGAGCAAAAGGTGAAGCCATCGGTCTGGCGGCATACAAGCAGAAGTACTTCGAGCAATTATCCCTGGCACCGACGTCAATGCTCGCGGCGCTGGCCAATGCCCCGAGGATGGACGCGCTGGCAGAGTTTCCATTGGTGCTGCCCAATGACCATCAGCTCAGTTACTTCTACCTGATGACCGTTGCGGATGAAACGTTTTGGGAAATCGAGCAGTTCTACCAGCACATGGCCGATCTGGACGCCCAGTACGGCGTCTGTGCCCTGTACCCGGATTGCTACCGCCCGGACTTCCGCACGGCTAAGCCTCAAGCTCCGCGATCTGATTGAAATACTTCGTCCGATCCGGCGTAAACGTCACCTTCATCTTCGTCCGCGAACACATCAGCGAACGCTCCTGCGCCAGATCAATATCCAGATCCTCACCGCGCAGACCCTGCCACTGCGCCAGATATTTCAGTGAGCCGTACTTCTCGTTTTTCTTCAGGCTGCGACTGACGCCACCCTTCCAGCCCAGCACCGGCAATTCACCGGCCAGGCAGCGCTGGGCCAGTTCGGGAAAGCGTTCGGCGCGCTGGCGGCCGATTTCCCAACATTTGATCAGGCCTTTGTCGGCGGCTTCCCAGAGCTGGGTGCGAGTCAGTCCGCTGCGAAGAGGGGAGGCGATGCTGCGCTGGACGTGGTGAGGCATTCCGGTTCCTTGAATTCGGGTGTGGTTGGACAGCTCCGCTGTGCCCGTTGCGTTGGATGGTAGGTGTGGATGTAACGGCTGGCAACAAGGTATTTCGCCGTGTAAGCGTACGTTGCGGGAAGCGTTTCAACGTAACGTGTGTGGCGTATGTAGGAGCAGTTTTTACACAGACTGTCGCCAGACATAACCGCCGTGCAGGTTTCACGTTGGGTATGGGCCTGTTGCCGTTGGCTGGCGGGCAGGCCCGTTGTGGAAAAATCCCGTCCAGTCAGGGATCGGTCTGACATGCGCTGACGAAAAAACATCGCTATGGCTGCCAGGAACTCTTCTCGCCACTCAGCTTGCGGTCAAGAAAACTCGCTGCACTGATCAACGCCAGATGCGTCAGCGCTTGCGGCGTGTTGCCCAGATGCCGGCCATGGCTGTCGAACTCTTCGGCGTACAGCCCAAGCGGGTTGGCATATCGCAGCAATTGCTCGAACTCCAGGTGGGCTTTTTCCACCTGGCCGGCGCGGGCCAGGCATTCGACGTACCAGAACGAACACGCGGCGAACGCGCCTTCGGTGCCACTGAGGCCATCGATGTTGGCGTCTTCGTTGCGATAGCGATAGACCATGCCGTCGCGCACCAGGGTTTTTTCGATCGCTTCGAGGGTCGACAGCCAGCGCGGATCCTTGGCGCTGACGAAGCGCACCAGCGGCATCAGCAGCATCGAGCCATCCAGTGCGGTACCACCCTTGTACTGAACGAAATGCCCGCGTTCTTCGTTCCAGAAGTTGTCCCAGATGTCGGTGTAGATCGCTTGCCGGGTGTTATCCCAACGGGCGAACGGCGCCGGCAGCGAACGCTTGGAAGCCAGACGGATCGCCCGGTCCAGCGCCACCCAGCACATCAGCCGCGAGTGCAGGAAATGATGGGTTTCACCGCGCATTTCCCAAATGCCGACATCTTCGCTCTGCCAGTTTTCGCAGACCTGATCGACCACTTCGCCGACGTGCCGCCAGCCTTCGTGGGAAATCGCATCACCGTACTTGTTGACCAGATACACGGCGTCCATCAGCTCGCCGAAGATGTCCAGTTGGACCTGATCGTAGGCACCATTGCCGATCCGCACCGGTTGCGCGCCGCCGTGACCGGACAGGTGCGTGAGTTCGGTTTCCGGCAATTCCTGCTGGCCGTCGATGGCATAGAGGATGTTGAGTTTCATCGGTTTGCCGCAGCAATCGCTGACTCGCCCGCGCAGCCATTGCATGTAGTGGTTGGCTTCATCGACAAAGCCCAGGCGCATGAACGCGTAAACCGTGAACGAAGCGTCGCGGATCCACGTGTAGCGGTAATCCCAGTTGCGTTCACCGCAGGGGGTTTCCGGCAGGCCGAAGGTGGCAGCGGCGAGGATTGCACCGTGGCGGCGTGAGGTCAGCAGTTTCAGGGCGAGGGCGGAGCGATTGACGATTTCCCGCCAGCGCCCGCGATAGTTGGATTGGCCGATCCAGCCCCGCCAGTATTTGAGGGTGCGCTCCATGCACAACTCGGCGGCGCCTTCGGCAAAGCGTGGGTCGTCGCTGCCACCGAGCATGAACGCGGCGGTTTCATTGTGCTCGAGGGTGAATTGCGCGACGGCCGCTTGTGCATCGATCTGCAGGGTTTGATCTGAAGCCAGGCGCAGCGATGGCTGACCCGCAGCGTGGAACGTCACGTCCTGTGCGTTGATCTCTGCCCGGGTGTCGGCGCGACCATAGTCGTGGCGTACCGCGCAACGCAGGTTGAACGTCGCCGAGCCGCTGACCACGCGCACCCGGCGCATCAGCAGCGGCAGGGCGTCGACATCGTCACCGATGGGCAACAGATCGGTGATTTCCACCACTGCGTGTTCGCTTAGCCAACGGGTCTGCAAGACGTTGGTGTCGGGCAGATAAATCTGTTCCCGGCGCGCATCCGGCAAGTCTGGCGCGAGCTGGAAAATCCCTGCTTGCGGGGTGTCGAGCAGCGAGCAGAAGATCGTCGGGCTGTCGAACTCCGGCCAGCAGAAAAAATCCACGCTGCCCTTGTCATTGACCAGTGCGGCGCTGCGCATGTCGCCGATGATGCCGTGGGCACCGATGGGACTTTGTTGTTCCATTTCAGGCTCAGCCATTGCCGCGAAACTCCGGATAGAGGCTCATCCCGCCATCGATGAACAGGGTGGTGCCGACGATGTAATCGGACAGGTCGGAAGCGAGGAAAACCACTGCGTTGGCAACGTCCTCGACATCGCCAATGCGCCCGTAGGGAATCAGCTCAAGAAGTTTGTCGCCGGCCGCGCCTTCAGTGGCTTCTGTGTTGATGGCCGTGCTGATCGCACCGGGCGCGATACTGTTGATACGGATGCGCTGGTGGCTGACTTCCTGGGCGAGGCTCTGCATCAACTGATCGACGCCGCCCTTGGACGCCGCGTAATTGACATGCCCGGCCCATGGAATGCGCTGGTGCACCGAACTCATGTGAATGATCTTGCCCGCCGCGCGCGACACGCCTTCGCGCAAGCCCTGACGCTGGAAAATCCGCAACGCCGCCCGTGCGCAGAGGAACTGCCCGGTGAGGTTGACGCCGATCACCGTGTTCCAGTCGTCGAGCGTCATGTCCACGGCGGCAGCGTCTTTTTGCAGGCCGGAATTGGCCACCAGAATATCCAGCGAGCCGAAGGCTTCGACGGTCTCTTTGAACAGCCTTTCGACCTCTTCTTCTTTCGAGACATCGGCGCCGATAGCGAGGGCCTTGCCGCCCTCAGCGTTGATCTGTGCAGCCAGTTCTTCGGCGGGTTCGGCGCTGCTGTTGTAGTTGATCACGACCGCAGCGCCGGCCGCAGCGAGTGCTTTGGCGGCGGCATGGCCGATGCCGGAGCTGGCGCCCGTGACCAGCGCCACCTGATGAGCGAGGGAAATCTGCATGACGATTCGCGCCTTGGTTCCAGAGACTTAAGTAGCTGACTGATGACAGACGCTGAGAGTTCATTTGCTGGGTGCGGTGATGCGCTGGCCCCTTCGCGAGCAGGCTCGCTCCCACAGGGGACGGCATTTCGAATGTGCGAGCGAAGGGGCCTTCACAGACCGCTAACAATTGCGCGCTTCCACGGCATTCAAGGCTATGGCAACTTGGCCGCCCCTGATGAGGCTGCAATCGATGGCAAATCCCTACCGCGAATTGTTCACCGCCCCCGGTGCCCGTGCGTTTGTGCTGGCCGGGATGCTGGCGCGCATGCCGATTTCCATGACCGGCATCGGCCTCATCACCATGCTTGCGCAGTTGAACGGCGGTTATGCGCTGGCGGGTGCGGTGGCGGCGACGTTTGCTTTGGCCACGGCGTTTTGCGCGCCGCAGGTATCGCGACTGGTTGACCGCTACGGGCAGGGGCGGGTGCTGCCGATCGCAGCGCTGACCGGTGGCGGCGGGTTATTGATGTTGCTGCTGTGCACGCGTTTGCAGGCGCCGGACTGGACGTTGTTCGTGTTCGCCGCGCTGGCCGGGTGCATGCCGAGCATGTCGGCGATGGTGCGGGCGCGCTGGACCGAGATCTATCGTGGCCAGCCGCAATTGCAGACGGCGTATGCGCTGGAGTCGGTGCTCGACGAAGTGTGTTTTATCGTCGGGCCGCCGCTGTCGGTGGGCTTGTCGGTCGCGGTGTTTCCCGAGGCCGGGCCGCTGGCGGCGCTGCTGGCCCTGGCCATCGGCGTGACGGCGTTTGTCGCCCAGCGCAGCACCGAACCACCGGTGCACGCGCAGGAGTCGCAGCATCAGGGCTCGATCATTCGCTCGACCGACGTGCAATGGCTGCTGGCGTTGATGCTGGCGATGGGCGTGATCGTCGGAGTCATCGATGTGGTCAGCGTCGCTTTCGCTCAACATCAGGGGCAGCCGGCAGCGGCGAGTATTGTTTTGTCGGTGTACGCGATCGGCTCATGCCTGGCCGGCATCGCCTTCGGTGCGATGCGTTCGAAACTGCCTTTGCCGCGCCTGTTTCTCTACGGCGGCGTGGCGACGGCGGTGACCACGCTGCCGCTGCTTTTGGCGAGCAACATCCTTGGCTTGTCGATCGCGGTATTTATCGCCGGGCTGTTCTTTTCACCGACGCTGATTGTGGCGATGGCGCTGATCGAACGCATCGTGCCACCTGCAAAACTCACCGAAGGCCTGACCTGGCTGGTGACCGGGCTGAGCATCGGCGTGGCGATCGGCGCCGCCGGTTCCGGCGCGCTGGTGGATGCGTTTGGCGCGCGCAGCGGATTCTGGCTGGCGATTGCGGCGGGGGCAGTGGTGCTGATTTCAGCGTTCCAAAGTTTCCGTCACTTGAAATGAAATTCCACTGTGGGAGCGAGCCTGCTCGCGAATGCGTTGTATCAGGTATGAAGATATTTACTGACACACCGCCTTCGCG
>NZ_JASCPT010000144.1:0-11843 GCF_029959775.1 Pseudomonas sp. PS01270
GGATTTATCCCCGCTGGGGCGCGCAGCGGCCCCTTTTTTTCGGCATCTTGAAGAAGGGGGACTGCTGCGCAGTCCAGCGGGGATAAATCCCCTCGCCACAGATAAATCCTCCTCGCCACAGATGAATCCCCTCACTACAGGGACAAATTGGCGCAACATCGTGTAGCGATTAACCCGGCATTAACCCGCATCTTTTTCCTGTCCAGACAAGCTGTTACTGTACGGCCCACAAAGCCCAAGCCGCTGGATCGGATCTGACTTGAAGCGTGCCCTCTCCCTGCTCCTGATCAGCCTGGCCTTGAGCTCACCCGCAAGCGCGACGATTACCGAAAGTCATGGTTATGCGCAGTTCGGCACGCTCAAGTACCCGGCCAGATTTACCCACTTCGACTGGGTCAACCCGCAAGCGCCCAAGGGCGGTACGTTGCGGGTGATGGCGTTCGGCACCTTCGATACGGTCAATCCGTACACTTTCAAGGGCACCAGCCCGGTCACCACCGCCAATTTTCTCCAGTACGGCGTCAACGAGCTCAACGAGCCGCTGATGGTTGGCACCGGGCAGTATTCGCCGTCCGGCGACGAACCCGCGTCGAGTTACGGGTTGATCGCACAATCGGTGGAGTACAGCGAAGATCGCAGCTGGGTCGTCTTCAATTTGCGCCCCGAAGCGCGCTTTCACGACGGCGCGCCTGTCACCGCCTACGACGTGGCGTTCTCCTATCGAACGCTGCTCAAGGACGGTCATCCGCTGTATCGCACGGCCCTGCAGGAAGTGCTGCGGGTCGACATCCTCAACAAGCAGCGCATTCGTTTCGTGTTCAAGCGCTCGGGCAATCCGCTGTTGATCCTGCGCCTGGGCGAGTTGCCGGTGCTGCCGCAGCATTACTGGAAAGACCGCGACTTCAAAGCCACCACCTTCGAACCGCCGCTGGGTAGCGGGCCGTACCGCATCACTACGGTCACGCCGGGGCGGCAGCTGATTTTCGAGCGGGTCAAGGATTACTGGGGCAAGGACTTACCGGTCAATCGCGGCAAGTACAACTTCGATCGCATGGAAGTCGAGTTCTACCGCGACAGCGATGTCGCCTTCGAAGCGTTCAAGGCCGGTGAGTTCGACATCTACATCGAGCATCAGGCGAAGAACTGGGTCAACGGTTACAACTTCCCTGCTGTACGTCGTGGCGAAGTGATCAAGGTGCAGATCCCGCATCAGATCCCGACCCAGACTCAGGGCCTGTTCATGAACAGCCGCCGCGCGACCTTCGCCGATGTCAGGACGCGCGAAGCGTTGGGTCTGATGTTCGACTTCGAATGGACCAACCGCGCGCTGTTCAGCGATGCCTATAAGCGCACGAGCAGTTACTACCCCAACAGCGAATTCACTGCGTCCGGCCTGCCGGTCGGGCATGAATGGCTGATGCTCAAGCCTTACAAGGAGCAGTTGCCAGCCCGGCTGTTCACCGAGCCGTTCACCCTGCCGAAAACCGACGGCCGTGGCATCCCGCGCGAGACCATGCGTAAAGCCCTCGCCCTGCTCGCCGAGGCCGGTTGGAAGCTCCACGGCCAGCGCCTGCAAAATAAGGACGGCCAACCGCTGCGTTTCGAACTGCTGCTGGTCAATCCGAGCCTGGAGCGGCTTTATCAGCCTTACATCGAGAATCTCAACAGCATCGGCATCGACGCGCGCCTGCGTACCGTCGATCGCGCCCAGTACAAACAGCGCCTCGACCAATTCGATTTCGACATGATCTCGATGACCCTCGGCCAGACCCTGAGCCCGGGCCTTGAGCAGTGGCAGTACTTCCACTCCAGCCAGGTAAACGTCAAGGGCAGCAAGAATTACGCGGGCATCGCCAATCCGGTGGTCGATCACCTGCTCGAACAGTTGCTCGCCGCGCGCACCCGCGACGAGCAGGTCGCCGCCGGCAAGGCGCTCGACCGCGTGCTGCTCTGGCAGCACTACAGCATTCCCAACTGGTACCTCAATTATCACCGTCTGGCCTACCGCAACCGGTTGGCCTTTGTCACCACGCCGCCCTACACCCTGGGCCTGAGCGCATGGTGGCTGAAGTCTTCGGAGAAAGATCGATGAACGCTGTTCGCACCCTGCTCGTGCAGGCCAGCGGCTTGCTGTTCGCCGGGCTGGCCTGGGCCGCCCCGCAACACGCCGTGACCCTGTACAACGAGCCGCCGAAATACCCGGCCGATTTCAAGCATTTCGACTACGTGAACCCTGATGCGCCCAAGGGCGGCGTATTCCGTCAGGCCGGCTTCGGTGGCTTCGACAGCCTCAACCCGTTCATCAACAAAGGCGTGCCCGCCGATGACATTGGCCAGATCTACGACACCCTGACCAAACACAGCCTCGACGAGCCGTTCACCGAGTACGGCCTGATTGCCAGCAAGATCGAGAAAGCCGACGACAACAGTTGGGTGCGCTTCTACCTGCGCCCGGAAGCACGCTTTCACGACGGCCACCCGGTGCGCGCCGAAGACGTGGTGTTCAGCTTCGAGACGCTGACCAAGGAAGGCTCGCCGATGTTTCGCGGCTACTACAACGACGTTGCCGAAGCCATCGCCGAAGACCCGCTGAAGGTCTTGTTCAAGTTCAAGCACAGCAACAACCGCGAGCTGCCGCTGATCCTCGGCCAGTTACCGGTCCTGCCGAAACACTGGTGGGCCAGCCGCGACTTCAACAAGGGCAATCTGGAAATCCCGCTGGGCAGCGGCCCGTACAAGGTCACCCAAGTGAAGGCCGGCCGTTCGGTACGTTACGAACGGGTCAAGGATTACTGGGGCAAGGACTTGCCGGTCAACCGTGGCCTCTACAACTTCGACACGATGACTACCGACTATTACCGCGACAACACCGTCGCCCTCGAAGCGCTGAAGGCCGGACAGTTCGACTATTGGCTGGAAATGACCGCGAAGAACTGGGCCAGCGCCTATAACGTTCCGGCGGTCACCGAGGGGCGCTTGATCAAAGAACTGATCCCCAACAGCAACCCGACCGGCATGCAGGGCTTCGTGTTCAACCTGCGCCGCCCGGTGTTCCAGGATGTGCGCGTGCGTCAGGCGCTGGGGCTGCTGTTCGATTTCGAATGGACCAACAAGCAATTATTCAACGGCGCCTACGTGCGCACCCGCAGTTACTTCGAGAACTCGGAAATGGCCGCCACCGGCCTGCCCGACGCCGAGCAACGGAAGATCCTCGAACCGTTCCGCAGCCAACTGCCGGCCCAGGTGTTCAGCGAAGCCTTCGAAAATCCCAAGACCGACGCCAGCGGCATGATCCGCACCCAGCAGCGCGAGGCGTATCAACTGCTGCAAGAGGCCGGCTGGAAAATCGTCGATGACAAAATGGTCGACGCCACCGGCAAACCGGTGGTGATCGAATTTCTTCTTGCCCAGACCGAATTCGAACGCGTGCTGCTGCCGTTCAAGCGCAACCTCAGCGACCTCGGTATCGATCTGGTGATCCGCCGCGTCGACGTCTCGCAGTACATCAACCGCGTGCGCTCGCGGGATTTCGACATGATGGTCGGCAGCTTTCCCCAGTCCAACTCGCCGGGCAACGAGCAGCGCGAATACTGGATGAGCGCCGCCGCCGACAAACCGAGCAGCCGCAACAGCATGGGTCTGAAGGATCCGACCGTTGACCAACTGGTGGAAAGCCTGATCAACGCCGACTCGCGCAAAAGCCTGGTGGCCCACGCTCGCGCGCTGGATCGTGTTCTGCAATGGGGCTACTACGTGGTGCCGAACTGGCACATCAAGAGCTGGCGCGTGGCTTACTGGAATCATATAGGCCACCCGAAAACCTCGCCCAAGTACGACATTGGCATCAACACCTGGTGGGTCAAGCCTGACGCCAAGCCTGCCGTAGAAGTCGAAACCCAACTGCAAGCCGACCCTGCGGGCACGGAGTAATCAGATGCTGGCGTATATCTTTCGGCGACTGCTGCTGATCATCCCGACCCTGTTCGGCATCCTGCTGATCAACTTCGTGATCATTCAGGCCGCGCCCGGCGGGCCGGTCGAGCAGATGATCGCCAAGCTCGAAGGCTTCGAAGGCGCCACCAGCCGGATTGCCGGCGGCGGTGCCGAAGTGGCGGTGGCCGGCTCGTCCTACCGTGGCGCGCAGGGGCTGGACCCGGCGCTGATCAAGGAAATCGAGCACATGTACGGGTTCGACAAATCGGCCCCGGAACGCCTATGGATCATGGTCAAGAACTACGCGCAGCTGGATTTCGGCGACAGTTTCTTCCGCGACGCCAAGGTCATCGACCTGATCAAGGAAAAGATGCCGGTGTCGATCTCGCTGGGGCTGTGGAGCACGCTGATCATGTACCTGGTGTCGATCCCGCTGGGCATCGCCAAGGCCACGCGGCACGGCAGCCACTTCGATGTCTGGACCAGTTCGGCGATCATCGTCGGCTATGCGATCCCGGCGTTCCTGTTTGCGATCCTGCTGATCGTGGTGTTTGCCGGCGGCAGTTATCTGGACTGGTTCCCCCTGCGCGGGCTGACTTCGAACAACTTCGATGAGCTGAGCCTGGGCGGCAAGATCCTCGATTACTTCTGGCACCTGGCATTGCCGGTCACCGCGCTGGTGATCGGCAACTTCGCGACCATGACTCTGCTGACAAAAAACAGTTTTCTCGACGAGATCAACAAACAGTACGTGGTCACCGCCAAAGCCAAGGGCCTGACCCGCCATCGCGTGCTCTACGGCCACGTGTTCCGCAACGCCATGCTGCTGGTGATTGCCGGTTTTCCGTCGGCATTCATCGGTATCTTCTTCACCGGCTCGCTGCTGGTGGAAGTGATTTTCTCCCTCGATGGCCTCGGCCTGATGAGTTTCGAAGCGGCGATCAATCGCGATTACCCGGTGGTATTCGGCACCTTGTTCATCTTCACCTTGCTCGGGCTGGTGGTGAAACTGATCGGCGACCTGACCTACACCTTTGTCGATCCGCGTATCGACTTTGCAAGCAGAGAGCATTGAGATGAACCTGTCCCCTCTCAACCGCCGGCGCTTCGAACTGTTCAAGGCCAACAAGCGTGGCTGGTGGTCGCTGTGGCTGTTTCTGATCCTGTTCGGCCTGAGTCTGGGCGCCGAGCTGATTGCCAACGACAAGCCGCTGGTCGTGCATTACGACAACAACTGGTATTTCCCGGCGATCAAGCGCTACCCGGAAACCGCGTTCGGCGGCGAATTCCCGCTGGAAGCCAACTACAAGAGTCCGTACATCCATGAGCTGCTCAAGGCCAAGGACGCGTGGATTCTCTGGGCGCCGATTCCCTACAGCTACCAGAGCATCAACTACGACCTGAAAGTCCCGGCCCCGGCGCCACCCTCGGCGGACAACCTGCTGGGCACCGACGATCAGGGCCGCGACGTGTTGGCGCGGGTGATCTACGGCTTCCGCATTTCCGTGTTGTTTGCGCTGACGCTGACCGTGCTGAGCTCGATCATCGGCGTGATCGCCGGGGCGCTACAGGGTTTCTACGGCGGCTGGGTCGATCTCGCCGGGCAGCGTTTTCTCGAGATCTGGTCGGGGCTGCCGGTGCTGTATCTGCTGATCATCCTTGCCAGTTTCGTCCAGCCGAATTTCTGGTGGTTGCTGGGTATCATGCTGCTGTTCTCGTGGATGAGCCTGGTCGATGTGGTGCGCGCCGAGTTCCTGCGCGGGCGCAATCTGGAATACGTGCGCGCCGCCCGCGCGCTGGGCATGCAGAACGGCGCGATCATGTTCCGTCATATCCTGCCCAACGCCATGGTCTCGACCATGACTTTCATGCCGTTCATCCTCACCGGCGCCATCGGCACCCTGACCGCACTGGACTTCCTCGGCTTCGGCTTGCCGGCCGGCAGTCCGTCGTTGGGCGAACTGGTCGCGCAAGGCAAATCCAACCTGCAGGCGCCATGGCTGGGCATGAGTGCCTTTGCCGTGCTGGCGCTGATGTTGAGCCTGCTGGTGTTTATCGGCGAGTCCGCTCGCGATGCCTTCGACCCGAGGAAGTGAAATGAATCAGGACAATCTGATCGAAGTGCGTGACCTCGCCGTCGAATTCGGTTTCGGCGAGCGCGTCCATCGCGTGGTCGAGGGCGTGAGCTTCAACATCAAGCGCGGCGAAACCCTGGCGCTGGTCGGTGAATCGGGCTCGGGCAAATCGGTCACGGCGCATTCAATCCTGCGCCTGCTGCCCTACCCCATGGCGCGGCATCCGGCCGGCAGCATCAATTACGCCGGGCAGAACCTGCTGGATTTGAGCGAGAAGACCATCCGCCATATTCGTGGCAACCGCATCGCGATGATCTTTCAGGAGCCGATGACCTCGTTGAATCCGCTGCATTCGATCGAGAAGCAGATCAACGAAGTGCTCGGCATCCACAAGGGCCTGAGCGGCAAAGTCGCGACAAGGCGCACTTTGGAGCTGCTGGAGATGGTCGGCATTCCCGAGCCGCACAAGCGTCTCAAGGCCCTGCCCCATGAATTGTCCGGCGGCCAGCGCCAGCGGGTGATGATTGCCATGGCCCTGGCCAACGAGCCGGAATTGCTGATTGCCGACGAACCGACCACCGCGCTGGACGTGACCGTTCAGCTGAAAATCCTCGATTTGCTCAAGGATCTTCAGGCTCGATTGGGCATGTCGCTGCTACTGATCAGTCACGATTTGAACCTGGTGCGAAGAATTGCACATCGCGTATGTGTCATGCAGCGCGGTTGCATCGTCGAACAGGCATCGTGCGCAGAGCTGTTCCGTTCGCCGCAGCATCCGTACACTCGGGAATTGCTCGGCGCGGAGCCCAGCGGCGGCCCGGCGAGCAATGAAATCGGCGCGCCGCTGCTCGAAGTCGAGGACCTGAAAGTCTGGTTCCCGATCAAGAAAGGCCTGCTCAAGCGCACGGTGGATTACGTCAAGGCAGTGGACGGCATCAATTTCAGCCTGCCGCAGGGTCAGACCCTGGGGATCGTCGGCGAAAGCGGTTCCGGCAAATCCACCCTCGGTCTGGCGATTTTGCGGCTGATCGGCAGCAAAGGCGCGATCCGCTTTGAAGGCAAGCAGCTAGACTGCCTGACGCAGAGTGAGGTTCGCCCGCTGCGGCGGGAGATGCAGGTGGTGTTTCAGGACCCGTTTGGCAGCCTGAGCCCGCGCATGTGCGTCAATGACATCGTTGGCGAAGGCCTGCGGATACACAAGATGGGCACCGCAGCCGAACAGGAAGCGGCGATCATTGCGGCATTGAAGGAGGTAGGTCTGGATCCGGAAACCCGGCACCGCTACCCCCACGAATTTTCCGGTGGGCAACGGCAGCGAATCGCCATTGCCCGGGCCTTGGTGCTGAAACCGGCGCTGATCCTGCTGGACGAGCCGACTTCGGCGCTCGACCGCACGGTGCAGCGGCAAGTGGTGGAGCTGTTGCGTTCACTGCAAGCCAAGTACAACCTGACGTATTTGTTCATCAGCCATGACCTGGCTGTCGTCAAAGCGCTGAGCCACCAGCTGATGGTGGTCAAGCATGGCCAAGTGGTCGAACAGGGAGACGCGCAAAGTATCTTTGCCGCCCCCCAACATCCGTATACACAGCAGTTGCTGGAAGCCGCTTTTCTGGCACCAGCCACTGCGCAATAACCTGAAAGAGGAGCAACACATGGGTTTTCTCGCCGGTAAGCGCGTACTGATCGTCGGTGTCGCCAGCAAGCTGTCCATCGCATCCGGCATCGCTGCCGCCATGCATCGCGAGGGCGCTGAGCTTGCCTTCACTTATCAGAACGACAAACTCAAGGGTCGCGTCGAAGAATTCGCACAAGGCTGGGGTTCGAGCCCTGAGCTGTGCTTCCCGTGCGACGTGGCCAGCGATGAAGAAATCGCCAAGGTCTTCGAAGAGCTGAGCAAGAAGTGGGACGGCCTGGACTGCATCGTGCACTCCGTCGGCTTCGCCCCGGGCGACCAACTGGACGGCGACTTCACCGAAGCCACTACCCGTGAAGGTTTCCGCATCGCTCACGACATCAGCGCCTACAGCTTCGTGGCCCTGGCCAAAGCCGGTCGCGAAATGATGAAAGGCCGCAACGGCAGCCTGCTGACCCTGTCGTACCTGGGCGCCGAGCGCACCATGCCGAACTACAACGTGATGGGCATGGCCAAGGCTTCGCTGGAAGCCGGCGTCCGTTACCTGGCCGGTTCCCTCGGTCCGGACGGCACCCGCGTCAACTGCGTATCGGCTGGCCCGATCCGCACCCTGGCTGCTTCCGGCATCAAGAACTTCCGCAAGATGCTGGCTGCCAACGAAGCGCAGACTCCGCTGCGCCGCAACGTCACCATCGAAGAAGTCGGCAACGCCGGCGCCTTCCTGTGCTCCGACCTGGCGTCGGGCATCAGCGGTGAAATCATGTACGTCGACGGCGGCTTCAACACCACCGCGATGGGCAACATCGAAGAGTGATCTTCCTGTAGCCGTTAAAAAACCCGCCCGATCCGGCGGGTTTTTTTATGCCTGCAGAAAAGGTCGCCGCACTACATATGTACCGCCACCGACCCTGCCCTGCCTTTGATACTCGCCGCTCGATGCTTATCAGCCGCCAGGGAGGCGCAGATGAACGACACACCGGTACATGAACAGACGCTGATCCACAATCTCATCGCAGAATTGACCGCCGTACCGGTGGTCACCGCCGCCACGCCGACGCGCACGCTGGAGGTTCCTCGTCCATGCCTGCTGCGCGAATGGATGGAGCTTTACTGGACCGCCCTCGAACGCCCCGAGTTTCTCGACTGGGCCAGTCGCTTTCACATCGACCTGGATACCTTGCAAATCAAAGGCGACGTTCTGCAAGCGCGCACACCAGCGAATGGCACCTCCGACGTACGCACCTTCACCCTGGAGGACGACTCTGGCTGGTGGCAGGTGGCGCCGATGCTGCAATCGATTTCCCAACGCATCGACCCTGCCGGGTTGGGCCTGCCTTATATTGGCGGCAAGTCCGCCAACCCGCTGTATCGCTTTCCACGGCAAGTGGTGCTGGCGTTCTACGGTTATCCGGAACCGCAAAACCAGATTCAGGCCCGCGTCATCCTCGCCGAGCTGAAGAAAACCGGTCTGGCTGCCATCGATGAGAACGGCCACAGCACGTCGGCTGTGGTGAAGGAACGCAACGCGCAACTGGAGGACTTCAGGGCGATCGCCGATCGAATCGATGCGGTGTTGCTGGCGAGCGATCCGTTCGAGCAACGAAGCTTTCTCGATACGCCGGTAACGCTTGCTTCGGCGTCTGTTTCCGCTCCTGTCAGAGGCCCGCGCCTGAAATTGGGCGAGCTGCTGCGTCGCTATGAATTTGCGCTGCCGGAAGATGCGGGACAAGCCAAAGCGCTTGCGCAACGCCTGCGACAGCACAGTTGGCCTGAGCTGCCCTACGTCAGTGACTACGTGCAGACCGGCACCCCTATCCGCAGCTATCGCGAAGACTTCGGCGATCTGGAGGACGTCCGGCATATTGTGCGACGCCTGGAAGTTTTGAGCTGGAACAAGGCACCCAAAGCCAGAATCGATTACGAGGAATTCAGCGAGCCCCATCCGGATTCCACGCTCGCGGTGCAGATGGCGCTGGGCCAGGAGCGCTTGCAGATATTCAGCTCCAATGCGGATTTTCAAGCCATCTTGCAACAGCACGGGTTACCCGCCGACAGTCAATTGCTGGTGACCGAGTCCGGCCATGTCGGCACGGCCAGCGCCAAAGGCTGGGTCAACCTGACGACTGAGGTGGAAAAACATTCCGATCTGAAACTTCATCGCGACCAGCTTAAAGCTCAGGCAGGCGAAGCCGGCGGCGCCCTGCGCTCGAGCGGTAAAGTCACTCTCGGGCAAATGTTGCGTTTCTACGAGCTACCGTTGCCAAAAACTGTCGAGCAAGCCCTCTCCCTGGCGAAATGGGACAAGATCAATCTGCACATGCGTCCCGGGCACATGAATCATTGGTATCTGCTGGGTCAACCCTGGACGAAGACCGAGCGGTTCACCGCGCAGCAACGTCAGAGCATCATCGACACCACTCAGGCTTTTTTGCCCGAAGACTCGCCGCCACTGATCGACTACCTCAGTGAAGGGGTCGACACCGATCTGCCGCTCAATACCCTCAAGGCAAAAGCCGACTACCTGATCAGTCGTATCCTGATCACGTCGCGCGCACGGACGCTGGGCAATCAGTTGGTGAAGAACCTCGGAGCGCCGTCTCACAAAAAACGCCTTCTGGCCACCAACCGCGAACGGCTGTTGCTCGCTGCATTGATTCTCAACCTGGAACCGAGCGCCGGTGAGGATATAAACCGAATCGTCGCCCAGCGCCTGGAGGGCAGTGATTTCTGGGGCGACAGTTATGACGAAGTGCGCCGGTTCATCGACCGGCAACCCCAACTCGCACTGGTCAAGAACAAGACATTGGCGACCCACCTGTTATTGTCCGGCATCTCGCCGGAGTTTCTCCTCCGGGGCATTCCTCGATCACTGCCTTATATGAGTTGCCTGCGCTGGGTGAGGCTGAAACAGGTCGTGCTGTATATCGAAAGACGCCTGCCGGGCGCGGCGCGCTTGATGACCTACGAGCAATTGCGCGAGCTGACGAAGGGCCCGGCGCCGGCTGATTTCTACAAGTTTCTGCGCGAGGAGCCGTGTGCCTCGGTTGTAGTGGACTGGGCGGTTGCACGAGGGCTGATCCAGCGCGATGCTGATTTTCAAGTCACGGTCTATGACGCCGCCACGCTCAAGCAAGCCGATCTGCTCTTTCGCAACCACAATCGTCTGATTTACGATTTTTACCGCCGGGCCTTCCAGTCGTCACCACCCACCCCCGCCACTATTGCCCTCGCCGATCTGCGCAAGATCTTCGCTGCTTCCCCTCACCTGACAGAGAAGGCGCTGTTTGTTCCAGCCTCGGACGCTGATACAACCGGGCCACATTATTCCCTGAGCCAATTACACATCGCCGGCAAGCTAACGGGTGACATGCAGGGATGGCAATCGAGCAATGCACAATTGCAACTGCCATCGATGATTGCCTCGCTGCCCAGACTGAACAACGTGGCAAGCGCTTTTCATGCAGCGCTGGCGGCGCGCCTCAAGCATATGAAGGACGCGCATGTCGCGATTCTCAAGGAGGCGTTCTGCCGGTTGCCGTTGGCGCAACGGCTCGACCTCGAAGACAACACGCTGGAATTGCTCGCGCTGCGGCCAGTATCGGCAGCCACCGACAAACTTGCCAAGGCCGGCACGGCGCCGTTTGGCATATTGGCACTGCTGCATGGGCGGCCAACCAGAGTCTTCGAGATTTTCACCAGCAGAGATGAAGTGGTGCTGCGTCGCGATATCGACATTGCATTACTCAAACCATCGGTGGCGAAAGAAGCGGCGAAAACGCTGCCCCTCGACGCCGAAGCCTATAAAAACGGCTCGCAGCCTCGCTTGAACGCCACCTGCAAGGCGTTCATTACTCGCCTCGATATTGAGGGCGACCCACTGGCGCAACAGGCACGCACCGCCGTGCCCGATACCTTCGCCTCCAACAGAGTCAACGCCATTGCCAGCACCGCCGTCCGGCATCTGTTCGATGCTTATGAAGCGAAAGCCTTGCAAGACGCGTTGCGCATGCCCGAACTCGAGGATGCCGCGGCCAGTCACGAGAAATGGCTGGCGTTTTACCAGAAGCTGAGCCCGCCCAAGCGCTGAGCACTGGCGAATCCGGCGATGAATCGGCTGACGCCTTCGCGAGCAGGCTCGCTCCCACAGAGATGGTGCTGAACTGAAAAATCCTCCGCGCCATCGAAACCTGTGGGAGCGAGCC
>NZ_JASCPT010000145.1:0-11718 GCF_029959775.1 Pseudomonas sp. PS01270
TTGCTGCACTGTAGATCCCCTGTGGGAGCGAGCCTGCTCGCGAAAAGGCCAGCGCTGATTCAGACAGCCACCGCCCCCAGCGCCTCAACAATCTGCCGCAACCCCGGCGCATCACCTTCAATTCGCACCTTCAGCCCTTCAATCTCGCGGCGCACCGGATACTGCTTGCGCAACACGTCAAACGCCGCTCGCTGCTCGGCGACATTCCCCACCAGACTGCGGCGGAAATCCGCATCATCGCGGCGCGGGTCGTACACGCCCCGGCACAACACCGCCAGCGCCCACGCCGGATCGCTGTCACCGTGCAGGGAAACTTCCGACAACCAGGTTGCTGGCAGCAGATCGCTGAGCTGGATAGCTGCAGGTTGGCCGCTGAAAGCGCAGTAGGCCTGATAGATCTGCGCGGTCCCGCGTTGCTTGCCGTCGAGGCTGTAACCGGCAATATGAGGCGTGGCCAATACGCAGAGCTCGGCCAGCGCAGGGTCGACTTCCGGCTCCTTCTCCCAGACGTCGAGCACCGCTTGCAGGTCCTCGCGCTCCAGCAGCACCTCACGCAGCGCAACGTTATCCACCACAGGGCCGCGCGCCGCGTTGATCAGCCATGTTCCCGGCTTGAATTGCTGCAAACGCTGTTGATCGAACAGGTGCCACGTCGCGTCGTCGCCATTGCGAGTCAATGGCGTATGCAGACTGATCACGTCGCACTGTTCGATGATCTGCTCGAGGCTGACATATTCGCCGCCCTCGGCAGCCTGACGCGGCGGATCGCAAACCTTCACATTCCAGCCCAGGCCCTTGAGGACCTTGATCAAGCGCCCCCCCACTTCACCGGCGCCGACGACACCGTAAGTACGCTGAGTCAGATCCGCGCCTTCGATTTCGGCCAGCGTCATCAGACTGCCCAGTACGTAATCGACCACGCCACGGGCATTGCAACCCGGCGCGCTCGACCAGCAGATCCCGGCCTCGTTGAAGTAATCGAGATCCAGATGATCGGTGCCGATGGTGCAGGTGCCGACAAAGCGCACCTTGCTGCCATCAAGCAGCGCGCGATTGACGTTGGTCACCGAACGCACCAGCAACACATCGGCGTGCTCGACCGTCGCGCGGTCAATGGAGCGGCCCGGCACTCGGCGGATGTCACCGAAACCGGCAAAAAAGGCATCGAGCAGCGGGATATTTTCGTCGGCAACAATCAGCATGGCGGGCTCCTTGGGCGGATCGGCAGTTTAGGTGCTGACGCGTCGATCAGCCAGCAGGGTTTGCGCTTACAAATGCGCAACAGAGGATTTTTCCTGACCGAGGCGTCAGCGGCGTAGAATGCGCCGCTCTGCGCATCAATACTTTCTGGACGCTTTGCCTGTGAACCCTGTAACTGAACAACCTGTCGCCGTCTCGCTGAGCCGCCCTGCGCGGATTCGCCTGGAGTTGAAAAACCTGCTCGCCCTCGCCCTGCCGATCATCATCGCGCAACTGGCGACCACGGCCATGGGCTTCGTCGATGCGGTGATGGCCGGGCGCGTCGGGCCCAAGGACCTGGCGGCCGTGGCATTGGGCAACTCGATCTGGGTTCCGGTATTTCTGTTGATGACCGGCACCCTGCTGGCCACCACGCCAAAGGTCGCGCAGCGTTTCGGCGCCGGCAAGCACAGCGAGATCGGCCCGATCGTGCGTCAGGCGTTGTGGCTGGCATTGGTAGTCGGATTGATCGCCACCTCGATGCTGATCGCTGCCGAGCCGGTCCTGCATCTGATGAAAGTCGATCCCGAGTTGATCGGCCCGTGCATGCAATATCTGCACGGCATCGCCAGCGGCTTGCCGGCGGTGGCCTTCTATCACGTATTGCGTTGCACCAGTGATGGCATCGGCCGCACCCGCCCGGCCATGGTGTTGGGCCTCTGTGGTCTGGCATTGAACATCCCGCTGAACTACATCTTCATTTATGGCCACTTCGGCGTACCGGCCATGGGCGGCGTCGGTTGCGGCTGGGCCACGGCGATCGTGATGTGGGTGATGGCGCTGGGCCTGGCCGGTTACGAACGCTGGGCACCAGCCTATCGCTCAAGCGAACTGTTCAGCCGCTTCGACTGGCCGCAGTGGGCGGTGATCAAACGTCTGCTGTCGATTGGTTTGCCGATCGGCATCGCGGTGTTTGCCGAGTCGAGCATCTTCGCCGTGATCGCCCTGCTGATCGGCAGCCTCGGCGCGACGGTGGTGGCCGGGCATCAGATCGCGCTGAACGTCAGCTCGCTGGTGTTCATGATCCCGTACTCGCTGGGCATGGCGGTTACCGTGCGTGTCGGCCAGGCGCTAGGCCGCGAGGAACCGCGTGAGGCGCGTTTTGCCGCTGGAGTCGGCATGGGCACGGCGCTGGCCTACGCCTGCCTGTCGGCGAGCCTGATGCTGGCGCTGCGCGAGCCGATTGCGGCGATCTATACCGCTGATCCAACGGTGATTCACATTGCGGCGATGCTGATTGTCTATTCGGCGCTGTTCCAGTTTTCCGATGCGATCCAGGTGACTGCGGCAGGCGCACTGCGTGGTTATCAGGATACTCGGGTAACGATGATCCTGACTCTCTTCGCCTACTGGGGGATTGGTTTACCGGTCGGTTATGCGCTGGGCCTGACCGATTGGCTCGGCGAGCCACGCGGTCCGAGCGGTTTATGGCAGGGTTTGATCGTCGGTTTGAGCTGCGCAGCGTTGATGCTGTCGATTCGTCTGACACGCAGTGCGCGCAAGCGAATTCGAATCAGTCGTTCGGCGGGTTGATCACCCATAAAAAAAGACCTGCATTTGCAGGTCTTTTTTTTGCCCTGATTCAGGACTTCTTGCGAATCCAGTACAGATAGGTGCCGGCCTCTTCGTGCTGGCTGACCAGCTCATGGTCAAGAAACACGCAGAACTTGGGGATATCGCGCTTGGTCGAGGGATCGGTGGCGATCACCTTGAGCAGGCCGCCGGGCACCAGATCGCGGATGTGCTGGTGCAACATCATCACCGGTTCCGGGCAATTGAGGCCGGTGGCGTCGAGGGTGCCGTCGACCGGGGTGTTGATCATTTCGCTCATGGTTTACTCCAGAAACTGGCCGGCATTGTCGCGCATCGCCGGGAATATCGTCCAACGTCTGCCGGTTAGCGGGACTTGGGCTTTTTGCTGTCGTGGCGGCGCAAGTGGCAGGTGACTTCCTCGCGGTCGTGATACAACTGCTTGCAGCCGATATCAACCTTGATCCCACGTGCCTTGAATCCATCGGCAATGCGCTCGAGCAGACGTTTCACCTCGGCATAACGCTGTTTCATCGGCAGCTTCAGGTTGACCACGGCCTCGCGGCAATGTCCCTCGCCAATCCATTCTTCCAGCATCGCCGCGTTACGCGCCGGTTTCTCGACAATGTCGCAAACCATCCAGTCCACCGGCTGTTTGGGCTTGAAGGTGAAACCATCCGCCATCAGATGCTGGACCAATCCGGTTTCCATCAGGCTTTCAGCCATCGGGCCGTTGTCGATGGCGGTGACCAGCATGCCACGGTTGACCAGTTGCCAGGTCCAGCCGCCCGGCGCGGCGCCGAGGTCAACGCCGGTCATGTCGCTGTGCAGGCGATATTCCCACTGGTCGCGCGGAATGAAGTGGTGCCACGCCTCCTCCAGCTTCAAGGTCGAACGGCTCGGCGCCTCGCGAGGAAACTTCAGGCGTGGAATGCCCATCGGCCACATTGCCGAATTGCCGGCATCGGCCATGCCGAGGAACACTTCGCGTCCGCTTTTAAAGGTCAGCAACAAACGCGGCTTGCTGGCGTCGTCTACCAGTTTGCCAGCGGCGGTCAGCGCCTTGCGCAGCGGTCCTTCAAACTTTTTGCAGAAATTCGATAGTTCCTTGCCGTCATTGGTATCGACCACTTCCAGCCACAGACTGCCCAACACCGGAAAATCGGCCATGTGCGCGAGAATCACACTGATCCGGTCGTTTTCCGGTAAATCGATGAAAAAGCCGCGCGCCCACTGCCGCGGGAAGATCAATTCGGCGAAACGCTGACCGCGCATCAGGCGTTCGGCGCCGTCCGCTTCGGTACAGACAAACTCGGCGCACGCCGTGGCGGTTTTGGCTTTGGCGTAACCGGCGACATTGAGACGGGCGGCGAGATCGGAAATCTCCGAACAGACTTCGCCTTCGAAGCCGGGCCGGCAATGCATGAATAGGGTGTTCATTCTTACTCCTGGGCAGCGGTCGATCATTCGGCCGCTGCGCGATGCTCAAGCCTTGCGTTGCCGCAATGCCTGTCACGAAAACCGGCGCATGATAGCTGAAGTCGGAACCATGGTTGCGCCGATAGAGTCCAGTTATTAGCCAGCTACTCAAAACAGGGCTAGGTTTAATGCTCTGCCCGTCCCCTCAGTCCGTAGCCGTGCGGACTCAAAGGAGTGATCGTAATGCCGTCCCTCGATAGTCTGAAGTCACTGAAAACCCTACAAATCGACGCCACGACCTACCACTATTTCAGCCTGCCGGAAGCCGCCAAAAGCTTGGGCGATCTCGACAAGCTGCCGATGTCATTGAAGGTCCTGCTGGAAAATCTTCTGCGCTGGGAAGACGAAAAAACCGTCACCGGCGCTGACCTCAAAGCCATCGCCGCCTGGCTCAAGGAGCGCCGCTCCGATCGCGAAATCCAGTACCGCCCTGCCCGTGTATTGATGCAGGATTTTACCGGCGTCCCCGCCGTGGTCGATCTCGCCGCCATGCGTGCGGCAATGGCCAAGGCCGGCGGCGATCCGCAGCGGATCAATCCGTTGTCGCCGGTGGATCTGGTGATCGACCACTCGGTGATGGTCGACAAGTTTGCCAGCGCCAGTGCGTTCGAACAGAACGTCGACATCGAAATGCAACGCAACGGCGAGCGCTATGCCTTCCTGCGCTGGGGCCAGAGTGCGTTCGATAACTTCAGCGTGGTCCCGCCGGGTACCGGCATCTGCCACCAGGTCAACCTTGAGTACCTCGGCCGCACCGTCTGGACCAAAGACGAGGATGGCCGCACCTACGCGTTCCCTGACACCCTGGTAGGCACCGACTCCCACACCACCATGATCAACGGTCTCGGCGTGCTCGGCTGGGGCGTGGGCGGGATCGAGGCGGAAGCGGCGATGCTTGGGCAACCGGTGTCGATGCTGATTCCGGAAGTGATCGGCTTCAAGCTCACCGGCAAGCTCAAGGAAGGTATCACCGCGACCGACCTGGTGTTGACCGTGACGCAGATGCTGCGCAAGAAAGGCGTGGTCGGCAAATTCGTCGAATTCTATGGCGACGGTCTCGCCGACCTGCCATTGGCCGACCGCGCGACCATCGCCAACATGGCCCCGGAATACGGTGCGACATGCGGCTTCTTCCCGGTCGACGATGTCACGCTGGAATACCTGCGCTTGTCCGGCCGGCCGCCGGAAGTGGTGAAGCTGGTCGAGGCCTACACCAAGGCTCAAGGCCTGTGGCGGCTACCGGGTCAGGAGCCGGTGTTCACCGACAGCCTGGCCCTGGACATGGGCAGCGTCGAGGCAAGCCTGGCCGGACCGAAACGTCCGCAGGATCGCGTCTCCCTGCCGAACGTCGCGCAGGCCTTCAGTGATTTCATCGACCTGCAATTCAAACCCACCAGCAAAGAAGAAGGACGCCTGGAAAGCGAGGGCGGTGGCGGCGTGGCGGTGGGCAACGCCGATCTGGTCGGTGAAGCGGACTACGAATACGAGGGCAAGACCTATCGCCTGAAAAACGGTGCCGTGGTCATCGCCGCGATCACTTCCTGCACCAACACTTCCAACCCGAGCGTGATGATGGCTGCTGGACTGCTTGCGAAAAAAGCCGTCGAAAAAGGTCTGACACGCAAGCCGTGGGTCAAAAGCTCACTGGCCCCCGGCTCGAAAGTGGTCACCGACTACTACATAGCTGCCGGGCTGACTCAGTACCTTGATCAGCTCGGGTTTTCGTTGGTCGGCTACGGTTGCACCACCTGCATCGGCAACTCCGGGCCACTGCCGGAGCCGATCGAGAAAGCCATTCAGAAAGCCGATCTGACCGTCGCGTCGGTCTTGTCCGGCAACCGCAACTTCGAAGGTCGCGTGCATCCACTGGTGAAAACCAACTGGCTGGCCTCGCCTCCGCTGGTCGTCGCCTACGCACTGGCTGGCAGCGTGCGCACCGATATCAGCAGCGAACCGCTGGGTGAGGATCAGCAGGGCAATCCGGTGTACCTGCGCGATATCTGGCCGAGCAGCCGGGAAATCGCCGAAGCGGTGAATCAGGTCAATACGGCGATGTTCCACAAGGAATACGCCGAAGTGTTTGCCGGCGACGAACAATGGCAGGCCATCGAGGTGCCGCAAGCGGCCACATACGTCTGGCAGGACGATTCGACCTACATTCAGCATCCACCTTTCTTCGACGACATTTCCGGCCCGCTGCCGGAAGTCAAAGACGTCAAAGGTGCGCGGGTTTTGGCCTTGCTCGGCGATTCAGTGACCACCGACCACATCTCCCCCGCCGGCAACATCAAGATCGACAGCCCGGCCGGGCGATACCTGCAGGAAAAAGGCGTCGAGCCGCGCGACTTCAACTCCTACGGTTCCCGTCGCGGCAATCATGAAGTGATGATGCGCGGCACGTTTGCCAACATCCGTATTCGCAACGAAATGCTTGGCGGCGAGGAAGGTGGCAACACGGTTTACATCCCCACCGGGGAAAAAATGGCGATCTATGACGCAGCGATGAAATATCAGGCGTCGGGTACGCCGTTGGTGGTGATTGCCGGTCAGGAGTACGGCACCGGGTCGAGCCGTGACTGGGCGGCGAAAGGCACCAATCTGCTGGGCGTCAAAGCCGTGATTGCGGAGAGCTTCGAACGCATTCACCGCTCGAATCTGGTCGGGATGGGTGTGCTGCCGTTGCAGTTCAAGCTTGATCAGAACCGTAGGAGCCTCAATCTGACCGGCAAAGAGACGTTTGAAATTCTGGGATTGACCGGCGTCGAGCTGAGGCCGCGGATGAACCTGCCGCTGGTTATCACTCGCGAGGATGGGCGTCAGGAGAAGATTGAAGTCTTGTGCCGGATTGATACCTTGAATGAAGTTGAGTACTTCAAATCCGGGGGGATTCTGCATTATGTATTGCGGCAGTTGATTGCTTCTTGACGGGGTGACATTCGCCCAGGCTGTGATCTTTTTGACTTGGCTTTCAAAAGCAGGATCAAAAGATCGCAGCCTCCGGCGGCTCCTGCATTCAGGCGAAAAAAAACCCGCCGAAGCGGGTTTTTCCCAAGACCATTATCGACTCCCTGTCGGCAGCGATCCTTGCGATGGTCGATCGTCCATGATCCTGAAACACTCCCTGTGTCTCAGTTGATGTGTGTAGATTACCCAGTGGATCCAATCAGCAAAAGTCGTAAAAGCTACCAACGCGTGTAAGACATTCGCCATACAAACACTTCCGAAAACCCTTAGACCTGTCAGGCACCGCCGCTTTCACGAGCCCTGGCGCTTTCGGCGAGAAACTGTTCAAGCCTGCTCAACTGCTCCTCCCAGCCGCGACTGTCCATGTAATACGCCTCTTTCTGACGGATATCAGGGATGTGCGCGAAGCCGGATTCCGAGACCTTGAGTAGTGTGCCGTCTTCGAAGTCCTGCAATTCGAACTTGACCAGCGTGGTCGGCTCCTGTGAGTAGTCGATCTTCGGGTTGACCGCATACGGGTGCCAGCGGAAAGAAAACAACTGCTGCGGCTCGACCCGCTCGATCAGCACATTCCACAATACGTGTTCATAACCGGGGTAAGTGACCTGACCCTGCGTCCACTCGCCGGCAATGAAACGCCGGCCCTCGAGCGCCACGCCAAACCACTGGCCAAACGCCTCCGCATCGACCAATGCACGCCAGACATGGGAACGCGACGCCTTGAGCGTGATCTTGCGTTCGAAACTGTTAGGTACTGGTTTCATACGTCACCTCCTGTTCTGAACACTAGGCTTGTATGACCACATGTCCAATGCGAAGTTGTATCGAAGCGCTGCAGACACCGATTCGAGCGGACACATTCTGCGGTAGTTTGCGCTCTGTGATCGACGCCGCATGACCTGTTATCTTTCCAGCGAATCCGCAGAAACAAGGACGAATCATGCAGCCCTCTCTTGCCGATCGGTATCGCGGCGCCCTCCTCGGCCTGGCTTGCGGCGATGCGGTCGGCACAACGGTTGAGTTCCAACCGCGAGGATCATTCCAGCCGCTGAGCGACATGGTCGGCGGTGGCCCGTTTCAGCTCAAGCCTGGGCAATGGACCGATGACACTTCAATGGCACTGTGCCTGGCCGAGAGCCTGCTGCGCAAAAACGGTTTCGACGCGGCAGATCAGATGGGCCGCTATCTCAATTGGTGGAAATGGGGATATCTGAGCTCCACCGGTGAATGTTTCGACATCGGCATGACCGTCAGCCAGGCGCTGGAACAGTATCAGCGAACCGGGGAGCCTTTCGCAGGGTCGACTGACCCGTTGACTGCTGGTAACGGGTCGCTGATGCGGTTGGCACCAGTCGTGCTGTTTTATTTTCCCGACGCTCGACAGATCCAGATCCACGCTGCCGACAGTTCGCGCACAACCCATGCGGCGCCGGAGGCAATCGAGTGCTGCCAATTGCTGGCTGATCTGATTGCACGAGCGCTTGAGGGTGCGGAGAAAACACAGCTTCGCCGGGCGCCACTGCTCAAGCTTTCCCAGCCCAAGGTGGTTGCGATTGCTCAGGGTGAGTACCTTCACAAAGCTGAAACTGAGATAAAAGGCAGTGGCTATAGCGTCCAATCGCTGGAAGCCGCTTTGTGGTGCTTTCACCATACGCAGACATTCGCCGAAGCGGTGTTGAAAGCAGCCAATCTCGGTGATGATGCGGATACAACGGCTGCTATCGTGGGTCAGTTGGCAGGTGCTTACTACAGCGCTCGGGCGATCCCCGAGCACTGGCTGGAGCAGTTGCATGAAGGCGAGGAAATCACCGCCACTGCGGACCGCTTGCTTGAGGCCTCCCGACTACGTACATAACAATCGATACACTCTTTCCACTCGAGATAGCGAGAACCTTATGTCAGTACGTTTGCTTCTGGCCTCTGTGCCTTTTTTGTTTGCCCCTTTCGCCCATGCCGCCGTTGATTGCGCCAACGCCAGCGATCAATCGACGATGAATCAATGCGCGGGGCAAGCCTTCAAAGCGGCAGACAAGGAACTGAATACGATCTACCAGCAGATCACCGGACGCCTGAAGGACAACCCGGACGGAAAGAAGCTGCTGGTCAACGCGCAGCGGGCGTGGGTCAGCTTTCGGGATGCGGAGTGCAAGTTTTCGGCTTATGGGGTGGCGGGCGGGAGTGTTTATCCATTGGTTTACAGTGGCTGTCTCACAGCCGTCACCAAGGCTCGGGTAGAAGCCTTCAAGCAATATTTGAAATGTGAGGAAGGTGATATGAGTTGCCCGGTACCTGGTGCGTAATCACAGGCTCACTTACGGGAGCCTGTGCTGTGAAACCGTTACGCTTCAGACGTGAGGATCGCCCGGCGCTTTGCTCGGTGCCGCATATTGCGGCTTGAGGTGGCCATCCTGATCGAGTAACCAGGCGTCCATGATCTGCCGCACTACTGGACCGGCAACACGACCACCCGCCTCGCCGTTCTCGATCATTACCGAGATGGCGATCTTTGGATGTTCGGCCGGTGCAAATCCTACAAACAGGGCGTTGTCACGGTGGCGCTCGAGGGTTTTCTCACGGTTGTAGCGCTCACCCTGCTTGATCGCCACCACTTGCGCCGTACCACTCTTGCCGGCGATGCGATATTGCGCCCCCGCAGCCGCCGCTCGTGCGATGCCTCGAGCATCGTGCATGACCATCTGCATACCGTGATTGACCTGTTCCCAATCCCGCGGATCCTTGAGCAGAATGTTCGGCATCGGGTGCTCGTCAACCGGCGCTACACCGTCGACCGACTTGGCCAGATGCGGTCGATTCCATATCCCCTTGTTGGCAATCAGTGCAGTGGCTTGGGCCAATTGCAGCGGTGTGACCTGCATGTAGCCCTGGCCGATGCCGAGAATAACTGTCTCGCCGGGATACCAGGCCTGTCGTCGTGTAGCGCGTTTCCACGCTTGCGACGGCATCAGACCGGGGGACTCTTCAAACATGTCCAGCGAGACTTTTTCACCAAGGCCGAACATCGCCATGTAGTCGTGCAGACGATCAATGCCAAGCTTGTGCGCCAAGTCGTAGAAGTAGGTGTCGTTGGAACGCATGATCGCCGCGTCCATGTCCACCCAACCGTCACCACTGTGGTTCCAGTTGCGATACTTGTGATCGAAGTCGGGTAATTGGTAGTAGCCGGGATCGTATACGCGGGTCTGCGGGGTCACGACGCCGGCGTCCAGACCAGCGATGGCGACTTCCGGCTTGATCGTCGAGCCTGGGGCGTACAGGCCGCGCAGTACGCGGTTAAACAGCGGACGGTCGATGGAATCGCGCAGCGCTGAATATTCCTTTGAGCTGATGCCAGTCACGAACAGATTCGGATCGAAGCTCGGATTGCTGACCATCGCCAGCACTTCTCCGGTGGACGGGTCGAGAGCTACCACTGAACCACGACGGTCGCCCAAAGCGGCTTCGGCTGCTTCCTGCAGCTTTACATCGAGGCTCAGGACAATGTTTTTGCCTGGCACCGGATCGGTGTGCTTGAGTACCCGTAGCACACGGCCTTGAGCATTGGTTTCGACTTCTTCGTAACCGACATGGCCATGCAACTGCGCTTCATAGAAGCGCTCGATACCGGTTTTACCAATGGATTGAGTGCCTCGGTATTCAACGGAATCGAGCGTCTTCGATTCTTTTTCATTGATCCGACCGACATAACCAATCGAATGGGCGAAATGGGCCCCAAGGGGATAGTGCCGGACAAACTGCGGCTCGACATCAATACCCGGCAGACGAAATTCATTAACCGCCAAGATAGCGATCTGCTCCTCCGTCAGCTCATAAAACAGGGTGACCGGTGTGAACGGATGCCGGGATTGCTTCATCGCCTTGTCGAATACCGTGCGGTCTTCAGCAGGCAAGTGCAGCAAGTTGATGACTTCGTCCAATTCTTGATTGACGTCGGTGGCACGCTCACGGGTGATGGTCAGGTTGTAGCTGGGGCGATTGTCGGCGAGCAACACACCGTTGCGATCGTAGATCAATCCACGCGTTGGCGGTATCGGGAGGACATGGACGCGATTGTTTTCGGAGATGGTCGAGTGGTAGTCGAATTCCACGACCTGAAGGATGTACAGGCGCACCACCAGAGCGCAGCTGATGGCGAAGACAAACAGAGCGCAGGCGATCAATCGTTTGTTGACCAGCCGCGTCTCTTTTTCATGATCCTTGATCGGGATTGGTTCAGGCATTTCTACAGCAACTCTTTGACATAAATGAGTGCCGATCCGTAGGCAGGACATCAGTCCGTTAAAAAACGAGCTGCACCATACCAAAACTCGCCATCCACTTCAGGATGAATTTCCCCATTGGCAGGCTGAAAACTTTCTCGTAGGCAAAACAAAACCCCAACTGCTTTCGCAATTGGGGTTTCGGAATTTAATCTTGACGATGACCTACTCTCACATGGGGAAACCCCACACTACCATCGGCGATGCATCGTTTCACTGCTGAGTTCGG